>DMIX01000098.1 GCA_003451975.1 Propionibacteriaceae bacterium | reverse complement strand
GTGATGAGCCAGTCGTCGCAGCCGTCGCAACACGGCCGCCGTGTGAGCGCCGAACACCCCGCGGTAGCGGTGCGCTTCGTCGATCACCACATAGCGCAGCGTCGAAAGCAGCCTGGTCCAGCGTTCATGGGACGGCAACATCGAGCGATGCAGCATGTCGGGATTGGTGAGCACGAATTGGCCGAGTTCGCGGGCGAAGCGCCGCTCGCCGTCGCTGGAATCTCCGTCCAAGGTGATCGGCTGCCACCCCGACAGTCCCAATTCCCGGCAGGCCCGCAACTGATCGTGGGCCAGTGCCTTGGTCGGAGCCAGGTACAAAGCGCTGTGTCCTCGATCCAGGTCCAGCGGCCCGCGATCCACAGCGAATCCGATGCGGCGGTCCAGTCCGGCGGCGATCACCGGCAACAGATAGGCGGCGCTCTTGCCCGACGCGGTGGGCGTAGCCATCGCCACCGAGCGCCCGGAGAACGCGGCGCTGGCTGCGTCGGCCTGGTGTTGCCACAGGCGCTCGATGCCGACGCCGGCGAAGGCGTCGCGAACCGGATCACTCACCCAGTCGGGGAACGCCACGGTGAGCCCGGGCTGAGCGTCACGATGATGGTGGTGACGCAGCCGAGGGTCCTGGCTCATCCACTCCGGCACCGGCATGGCACCTACCCTGCCACGATCAGATCGGCGTGACCTCACCGAGGTGAACCTCCACGCCCAGCCGGGTCACGTCGGCGAAACAGGCGCTCGGGTCCATCAACTGGGCCTGGAAATGTAGCCCGACGCGCCGCGCGCTGCCGTCGCGCCACTGGTTCACGCAAGCCACTACCGGCGCAGCGGTCAGCAGATAGCTGTCCTCGGCCGCAATACGAACCGACACCTGACTGGGAATCCCGGACGCGCGCCCGGTGGCAACGGTCTGCAGGACGAGTCGGTAGGGCGGTCGGGATACGGCGAGGTGCGTCATCGCCCATCGTGTGAAGCGCACATTCGCCCGGTGCAATGCCGGCACCTTGGCCATGGCCATCACCACCGGCAGCGCCAGGTAGTCCATGGCCGGGGAGAAGCCGGTGACGTAGAACCCGCAGCGCTGCAGGCTCGGGTACTGGCGGGGCAGGTCGACCATTTCGGCCAGACCCATCGGAACCACCCGCTGGGAGCCGATCGGTTGCCCGAAATCCACCGTGGGACACTCCGACCAGCGCACGCGGCGGCGAGCACCGTCGATCCAGGTGACCATGTCGAAGTCGGTGAACTCGGTGAGCATCTCCTCGATGGTGGCGTCATCGATTGTGTCGGCCTGCCAGTCGATTCGCAGTCCCGCAGTGACGTCGGCCGCCTGGAGTTCATCGATCTGCTCCGCAGCCCACCGCACCAGCGTCGCCGGCAGACCCGGATGGAAGCCGCCATCGGTGATGAAGCACCGCCCCGCGGCAGTGATGTCTGGTTCCAGGGCACGCAACGCTGCGATCTTGGGGGGAGTGGACAGCATCGTGTCGAGCCAGTCCGCACCGGCCTCGAGCACGATCCGTGCCAGGGAACCGATCAGATCGGGGCGGCTCACCGTCACGATCACCAGGTCGGCGCCGCTGACGAGGTTGCGCACCGCCTGCTGGTCTTCGACATTCACGATTGCGGTCGAGATCTGGGCCGCTGAGGTGATGAGGGTCTGGGTCCGGGCCAGGCGCTGTGCGCTGCGTCCGGCCAGTACCAGTTCGTCTGCGGCATCCAATTCTGGCGCCAGGAGTGCCGCGATACGGCTGCCGGCGTGCCCGGAGGCGCCGAGGCTGACGATTCGCATACTTGCAGTCTGGCACCACGGACGCTCACCCGGCCACACGGACACGACGGCCGCGACGACCGCAAGGACGACGAGGCGCGTCGGGGTTCGGAGGCTGAGGCAGTCCAGGATGAAAGACTGCAGGGCATGCTCACCGACTCCGCCATTGCCCACCTTCGAGACGACCTCGTCAACGCCGGCTACCGCCTGGCGGAGGTCACGGGTCGGCTGGGGGAGGCTGCCGTCGCCGGATTGGCGCGAAACAGTGCGATCCCGGCTCGGCGCGGGTTGGCCGGGCAGACCGATCCGCAAGCCGATCTGATCCGGCTGTGGCTGCTCGCCGACGCGGTGCCGCTGGACCGTGCCCGCCGAGCGCTGGGGGCCATTGAGGAACTGCTCGCCGCCGGTCTGCTGATCGGCAACGGCGACCAGGTGCGCGCCACAGTCGAGCTGAAGCCCTATGGCGATGACGAGCTTTCGGCGTGGATCTGTTCCGATCCCACTCCGCTGGACGGACGCAGTGTCCCGCCGCGCCACGATTTCGTGCTCGGTGCTTCCCCGGCTTCGACGACCCTGGCCCAGTTGATTCCTCGCGATCACGTCGAAACGGTGTTGGATCTGGGCACCGGCTGCGGCATCCAAGCCTTGCATCTGGCCGAGCACGTCGAACGCATCGTGGCGACCGACCTCAACCCGCGGGCTTTGCAGTTGGCCACCATCACCCTCGGACTGGCGCAGGTCGAGGCCGATCTTCGGCTGGGGTCGCTCTACGAGCCGGTGGCCGCTGAGCGTTTCGATCTGATCGTCACGAATCCGCCCTACGTGATCTCGCCACCGGCGCGCAGCGAGCTGGTGTACCGGGAAGGTCGCCAGGTCAGCGACGGCCTGATGCGAACCGTGGTGACTGAGGCCGTCGAGCACCTGAACCCCGACGGCACCCTGATCGTGCTCGGCAATTGGGCGCTCACCGATCAGCCCTGGGAAGAGCGGTTGAGCGAGTGGATCGCCCCCACTGGCTGCGATGCGCTGGTGCTGCAACGTGAAGTGCTCGACCCCTATGAGTACGTCGAGCTATGGCTGGCGGACGCCGGGCTGGACTCCACGACGGAGTACGCGCAGCGTTACACCGAATGGCTGGACTACTTCGACGATTGCGGCATTCGACGCATCGGTATGGGCTGGTTGGCGCTGCGGGCGTCCGGACGCGAGCACCCGCAGGTACGCATCGAGGACTGGCCGCATGCGGTGCATCAGCCCGTCGGCGCTGCCATCGCCGGGCATTTCGCCGGCGTCGCCGCGGCCCAGCTTTCCGATGAGCAGCTGTTGGCCAGGCGTTGGCGGCGCCGTCCCGGAGTGATTCAGGAGACCATCGGTGTGCCCGGCGAAGCCGACCCGCAGCATCTGGTGTTGCGCCAGCAGTATGGCCTGGGGCGGGCGACTGAGCCGGGCACGGCCGTGGCCGCCGTCTTCGGCGCCTGCGATGGGGAGCTGCCGTTGTCGGTGTTGATCGACGCGGTCGGCTCGCTGCTGGGGGTCGAGGAAATACCGCTTCGGGCCCAAACGTTGACCCTGCTACGTAGGCTCATCAGTGATGGCTATTTGAGTGGGGCCTGATTCACAGGTTTTCACAGGATCTGGACAGCTACGGCATTGATTTGCCGCCTTCACTGGGTGGAGAACGAAGGAGCAAAACATGGCCGAGGACCACACCCCGCGAGCGGGCACTCCCGACTCCGCCAACGAGCCGACCACACCGCTGCCACACGCGCTCGGCGACAATCCGGCATCGACGCCGGAGTCCGTGTCGCCCTGGGCGCGGTCGGATACCGGGGTGGACCCGGTAGCGGCGAGCAGCGCCAGCGAGCCCACACAGCAGCTGCCTGCCTGGACGCCGCCCAGCGGCAGTCCAGCCGCGAGCGGCTTCCCGCCGCCGCCTCCGAACTACCCGCCGCCGTACGGTCCACCGGCCGGTTATCCCACCGGCTATGGCATGCCCAACCCCGGCTCGGCCCCCTACGCCAGCGGCTACACCGGCAATAACGGGCCGTCGAGCAATGCCCCCTATGGCAACGGGCAGGTGCCGCCGCATCCGGGCTACTACCCGCCGCAGCAGTATTACCAACTGGCTCCGACCGCCACGCAGCCGCCCAAGCGGCGTTGGCCGGTCGTGATGCTGGTGAGCGTGCTGGCTCTGGTTCTGGTGGTTGGCGGCTTCGGACTCACGAGGACGGTGCTTACCGCGACCAGTGAACCGCAGGTGACCACACCGGCCGACCCGGGGTATCCGCAGACAACTCCTACCCAGGATCAAGGGCAGTCGGGGAATACCGGTACTCGCTCCACGACAGTGACTGCCGCGCAGTCCAAAGGTGTGGTGCTCGTTGAGTCCGAGGTGTCTGGCAGTGTTGCGGCCGGCACCGGCATGGTCTTGACCGCGGATGGCAAGGTGCTCACCAACTACCACGTGGTAGCTGGCTCGGAGAAGGTCGCGGTCACCGTTGCTGATACCGGTGAGACCTACTCCGCCACGGTGCTGGGGTTCGACCAGACCCGTGATGTCGCGTTGTTGCAGTTGAAGAGCGCTTCGGGGCTGGACACGGTGACCATCGACACCGACGCGGTCAACACCGGTGATCAGATCGCCGCGGTGGGCAACGCCTCTGGGGGCGGCAAGCTGGTTGAGGCTGCCGGCCGAGTGACGGCAACCGATCAGGACCTGACCGTCTCGTCAGAGTCCCCGTGGGGAAACAGCGAAGATCTGACTGGTTTGATCGAGACTACGGCCGGTGCCGTGCCCGGCGATTCCGGTGGCCCGATGTTTGATGCCGAGACCGAGGTCTTGGGAATGACCACTGCGGGCTCCACCAGCGATCACACCAGCTACGCAGTGCCGATCGCGACGGCGCTGTCGGTGGTCCAGCAGATCGAGACCGGCCAGGACTCCGGCACCGTGCGTGTCGGGCCGTCCGGGTATCTCGGTGTGGTTGCCGCCACTCAAACCTCGGGGTCGAAGGGCATTGCGATCACTGATGTTGTCGCCGGTGGGCCGGCCGATGCTGCCGGCATCACTGCGGGGAGCCGGATCATCAAGGTCGGTGACACCACCATCACCAGCAAGACCAACCTGGCCAATGTGGTTCGGAACTACGAACCTGGCCAGCAGGTCAGTATCACCTGGATCACGGCGAACGGTCACACCAAGAAGGCGACCGTGACTCTGGGATCCAGCCCGGTGAACTGACGGTGTCCGCTGGCGGCCGATCGTGATCGCCTCGACCGGGGGGTGAGGTTGATCCGATCGGCCGCTTGCCAATTCCTGACCTGAATCGGTGCCCTCGGTGGCGGGTGAACACCACGACCATACGGCCACGGCGTGGGCCCGCTGTCGGGGCCGATTACCATTCCGATCGGGGTAGCGGGCTAAAGTGAGCGCGCATCGACCGAGACACACCACACCAGGAAGAAGCCAGTGCCCGCAGCAGCGAAACGTCGGCTCGTCATTGTCGAGTCACCCACAAAGGCGGTCAGCCTGGCCAAGTTTCTCGGTTCGGACTACATCGTTGAGTCCAGCCGTGGTCACGTTCGCGACCTCCCGACCGGCGCCTCGGAGGTTCCCGCCAAGTACAAGAGTGAGAAATGGGCTCGCACCGGGGTCAATGTCGACGCCGATTTCGAGCCGCTCTATGTGGTCGCAGCGGACAAGAAGAGCACCATTCGGGAACTCAAAGCCAAGCTGAAGGATGCCGACGAGCTTTACCTCGCAACGGATGAAGACCGCGAAGGGGAGGCGATCGCCTGGCACCTGCTCGATGAACTCAAACCCAAGATCCCGGTGAAGCGGATGGTCTTCCACGAGATCACCCCCGAAGCGATCCTGGCTGCGGTGGAGAACACCCGCGAACTCGACCACGACTTGGTCGATGCCCAAGAGACCCGACGCATTCTGGACCGGCTCTACGGCTACGAGGTTTCCCCGGTGCTGTGGAAGAAGGTCATGCCGAAGCTGTCCGCCGGACGCGTGCAGTCGGTCGCCACTCGGCTGATCGTGGATCGCGAGCGGGAGCGCATGGCGTTCACTGCCGCGTCCTATGCCGACATCGAGGCCATCCTGGACGCCGGCGAAACCGCGGAGCCGCGCACTTTCGCTGCCCGGTTGGTGACCTTCGATTCCCGCCGCATCGCAGTGGGCCGGGATTTCGACGCCAGCGGACGCCTGGTCGGTTCGGGGTTGTTGCAGCTCAGCGAGGAGACTGCCGAGCACCTCGCGCAGGCCCTGACTTCGGCGAGCTACACCG
>DMIX01000212.1 GCA_003451975.1 Propionibacteriaceae bacterium | reverse complement strand
ACTGAACCGCCCCGGCATGTCCGGAGACTCAGTTCTTTGACTCCTCAGCTTGCTGCTGAGGGTTGTTGTTGAGCGTAGTGGACTTGCTCGAGGACGACTGGTGGCATGTCCCCGCAGTACTCGTGGAGGCGGTGGTGGTTGTACCAGTTGACCCATTCGGCGGTGGCGATCTCGACGGCATCGACACTGCGCCACGGCCCGAACCGGCGGATCAGCTCGGTCTTGTACAGCCCGTTGATGCTCTCAGCTAGGGCATTGTCGTAGCTCGATCCGACCGCACCCACGGAGGGCTTGATACCGGCGGTGGCGAGCCGCTCGGAGTAGGCGACCGAGAGGTATTGGACTCCGCGATCGTTGTGGGCCACGAGGTCGTCGAACTGGTCGCGGCCTTCGTGTTGCCGGGTCCAGATGGCCTGCTCGATCGCATCCAGAACCAGGTCGGCGGTCATCGCGGTGGCGGTCCGCCAGCCGACGATCCGGCGGGCGTAGGCGTCGATCACGAACGCCACATAGGTCCAGCCGGCCCAGGTCGAGACGTAGGTGAAGTCGGCCACCCATAGCCGGTTCGGTGCCAAAGGCTCGAAGTTCCGCCTGACCAAGTCATCGGGCCGGGGTCCGACACCGGCGATCGTGGTCCGTTTGACCTTGCCACGCACCGCACCGGTCAGCCCGTCGGCCCGCATCAGCCGCTCGATCGTGCACCGAGCGACCGGGATCCCTTCCCGGTTCAACACCAGCCACACCTTCCGCGGCCCGTACACCCCGAAGTTGGCCTGGTGAACCCGGCGAATGTGCTCCAGCAGCACCTGGTCACGTTCCTGGCGCTTGTTGGGTAGCCGGTCCTTCCACTCGTAGTAGGTCGACGGGGCGATCTTGGCACCATGCTCGGACAGCACGGCACAGATCGGCTCCACACCCCATCGCAACCCACCGGCGGCGGGCTGGTGATCGGCATGCTCGCCGATGAAGTCCACGATCACTGCCCGGGCCGGTCGAGCTCGGCCGCGAAGAAAGCCGACGCCGCCTTCAAAATGCCATTCGCCCGCCGCAACTCCGCGTTCTCCCGCCTCAGACGCTTGATCTCAGCAGACTCCTCGCTCGTCACCCCAGGCCGCGCACCCTGGTCGACCTCCACCTGCCGAATCCACTTACGTAGTGTCTCGGCAGTAGTGATACCCAACAGCTGGGCGACCTTTTGCATCGCGGCCCAGTCCGACTCGTGATCAGGCCTGATCTCGGCATACATCCGTACCGCCCTGGCCTTCAGCTCAGCCGGATACCTCTTCGACGTGTTCCCTGACATGACTCCAACCTTCCCAAGGTTTCGAGTCTCCGGACACACCGGGACGGTTCAACCCCAAAGTGATCCTGCTGTGGCGCAAGAAGTGATCCAGCATCATCGTTCGGTGGCCCACTCGTTGCAGTGCGCCACCGCCGCCCTCACGTCCTTAGCCTTGGCCCTCAGCGGATGCACCACGTCAACACAGCCACTCCCCAAACCCCCCGACGGCTGCCCCGATTCCTTCCGAACAGCAGTCGTCTGGTCCGGGGGTTCCGCGCCAAACAGTTCGGTGGATTACTTCGACTCGTCAGCGGCTCAGGTCGGGCGGACGTCGATTCCGATACGAGGCACTACGAACGGAGATCAAACGCCGGGACACGCCAGTGACGATCGGATCGTGCTCAGTTCTCGGGGCGATGTCCTCTATGACCGAACGACGATGGTGAGTCTCCATCCGGCTGGTTGCAGGACTGAACTCGCCCGCGTCAAAGACCCCGCACCGTTGAATGTGGTGCCTTTTGATGATGGCTACCTGTCATTCAACTGGATCAACGGCGTCGCTCAGCTACACCACTATGGCCCCGACGGGACCGAGGTAGCAGCCCACAAGATCAAAGCCTGGGTCGGAATGACCGGGCTGGCTGTCGGCCCCGACGCGGTCTACACCTTCGCCAACTACGGCGCCGAACACAAAGCATGGCTGCTGGTGCTTGACCGAAACACCCTGGCTGAGCGCAAACGCGTACCGATCGACCTCATCAAATCCGAAGACGGCCCAACCGACGTTGCACTCATCGGCGACAACCTCTACTTCCCAGCCAACCGGCACAACGACGTAACCAAAGACTCATTCATCGGCGTCATTAACGTACACACCTTCAAGACCCGCAGCATCGACCTCGGCACAACCTCGCCCTACTTCTTCCGAGCCATCGGAACCACCCTCTACTTCGGCCACGGCGCGATGGACGGCGGACAATCCACCCTGTCCGTAGTCGACACCACCACAGAAACCGTGCAACGACACGACCTCGGCGTCACCATCGACACCATGGACGCCCACGGAACAACCCTGGCTGTAGGCAGCTACACCGACAACGACAACATCGCCACACTCACCATCTACGACCTACCAACCCTCACCATGACCGGCCGCAAAGACATCACCGCACCCAACCAAGACGTCGGCCTCGCCAACGTCATCACACCCTAACCACGGCACCACACCGACGGCTCACCGAACTCCCCGGGTTTGCTCTCACCCGGGGAGTTCTCGCACGTTAGCGCCGTGATACGCCCGAGGGCAGCCCTATCTGATCAAGGAGTGCATCCGCTGCCGCAGTGGACGCCTCCGCACCGAAACGAACCGGCTGCAGCACCAGGTTCGTCACTCCGCGTTGTCGCAGCATCGCCACCAACTCGGTCAGTCCGTCGGCGGTGTGGTGGGCAGGATCTGCGGTGACGCGCACTTCGTAGTCGACGCCGCTGGCCAGCACCTGGCCCAGGCTGTCGTAGGCCTGTTGACCAGCGCGTGGTCGCCCGGTGATCGCGGGGTACTCCTGCGGAAGCCCTTTGATATCCAGCCCGACCCAGCTCACGAGGTCCAGGACAGCCGTCAGCCGCGCGGGATGGGCGCCCGAGGTGTGCAGGCCCACCGGGAATCCTCGATCGACGACCTCAGCGATTGCTGCAGGCAGCGAGGGCGCCCCGGTGGGTTCACCACCGGTGAACACCACACCATCCAGGAGGCCGTGACGCTGCTCCAGGTGTTGGATCACTTCGGAGAAGTCGATCACTCCCGGAGTGCGCGGATCGATCAGATCCGGGTTGTGGCAGTAAGTGCATCGCCACGGACAGCCTTGAACGAACACCGTGGCGACCAGTCGGCCCGGCCAATCACAACTTGACAGCCGGGTCAGTCCGGCGACCGGGAGCATTGCTGCGTCCTGATCAAGCGATCGGAGGGTCTCGCCCGACTCGACCACAGCCGGGCCGGGCGAGACCGAGACAGCATCGCTCACACCAACACCACGGACTCGTCGAAGGAGAGCCTTTCGGCGAACTCACCCTGCTTGCCGATGTTGAAGCTGGTCACCGGCCGGTGGTAGCCCATGACCCGGGTCCACACTTCACAGGCCTGCTCGGTGCCGGCTGCGGCGCACTCCGGGCAGGTGTGGTGCTCCCCGGAGAGATAGCCGTGCGAGGGGCAGATCGAGAAGGTCGGGGTAATGGTGATGTAAGGCAACCCGAAATTCGTCAAGGACCGCCGCACCAGGTTCTTGCAGGCCTCGGCAGTGGAGACCCGCTCGCTCATATACAGGTGCAGCACGGTGCCCCCGGTGTACTTCTTCTGCAGTTCCTCTTGGCGAGCCAGCGCTTCAAAGGGATCGTCAGTGAAACCGACCGGCAGTTGCGAGGAGTTGGTGTAGTACGGGTTAGCGTCCGTGCCTGCCTGGAGGATACCGTCGAACCGTTTGCGATCCTCCTTGGCGAACCGGTAGGTGGTGCCCTCTGCCGGGGTCGCCTCCAGGTTGTACAGGTGTCCGGTGAGCTCTTGGAACTCGACCATGCGGGTACGGACGTGATCCAACACCCGCACCGCCAGGGCATGGCCCTCGGGATCGGTGATGTCGAAACGGTCACCGCTGAAGTTGCGGATCATCTCGT
>DMIX01000357.1 GCA_003451975.1 Propionibacteriaceae bacterium | reverse complement strand
GCCGTGATCGCGGTCTACGCCAATGCCATCACCTTGACCGTGTTGCAGGTCGGTGTGCTGGTCTACGGAATCGCGTGGTCGCTGCTGCTGCTGGACGCCTGGCGGATCGCCGATCCGCGCGCGATGTCGCGGGTGGGTGCGGTCATCTCCGGTGCGTTGGCGCTGGTGCTGGCTGTGACTGGAACCGGTGTGGCGTGGGCCGCCTCCGACATCTTCGCTGCTCAGCGATCCCTGTTTGGGGATGTGTTCGGTGGTGGCGGCAACGCGCAGGCGGTGAATGGCCGCTACAACGTGCTGTTACTCGGTGGCGACGCTGGCAAAGGCCGCGAGGGCATGCGTCCGGACTCGATGACGGTGGCCAGCATCGATGCCGACACCGGGCGCACAGTGTTGTTCAGCCTGCCGCGTAACTTGCAACGGGCGCCCTTCCCGGCGGATTCACCGCTGCACAAGCTGTACCCGAACGGCTACTACTGCCCGGAGAAGCCTCTGGCTGAATTGTGCATGCTCAATGGGATCTACACCCTGGCTGAGCAGCACAAGAATCTCTTCCCCGGGGTGAAGTACCCGGGAGTGGAGGCCACGAGGAGCTCCATCGAAGAGATCCTGGGACTCAAGATCAATTACTGGGCGATGATCGACTTGAAGGGCTTCGAGAAGCTGATCGACGCCGTGGGCGGCATCACTTTGGACGTCGGCAAGAAGGTCCCGATTGGCAGTCTCCATAGCCCTAAGGGTGTCTATGGCTGGATCAAAGCTGGCAAGAACCAGCACCTGGATGGCTTCCATGCCCTGTGGTTCGCGAGGTCGCGGGAGTACTCCACCGACTATGAGCGGATGATTCGGCAGAAGTGCGTGATGAACGCCATGCTCAAGCAGCTCGATCCGGCGACGGTAGTCACCAAGTTCCAGAAGCTCGCTGATGCCGGCAAACAGATCGTGGCCACGAACCTGCCCGCCGATCAGATCGGTCCGATGATGGATCTGGCGATGAAAGCCAAGGTCTTGCCGATGGCTTCGGTGAGCTTCACCCCGCCGACCCTCAAGGCTGCCAGCGGTTCCTATCCGACGGTCAACCCCGACTTCGCTGACATCGCTGCAACGGTGGCTGCCACCATTGCGGCGAGTGAGGCCAAGGACGATCCGGTCGCTCAGCCGACAGCGACTTCTTCGTCCACGGCAACCAAGAAGCCGTCGAAGAAGAAGTCGACCTCGACGACCAAGACCGACAACCTGGACAGTATCTGCAAGGTGAGCTGACTCAGAGCTCTCCTGAGCCCAGGATGGTGAACACCCAGCTGCCGACGGTGCTGGTCAGTTCGCGTCCGGTGGGGAAATCAGGGTGGCGAGTCATGACGCACATCCGGTAGTCGCGCCCGTCACCGGTGACGCTGCCCATGGAGTTCACTGCCCATAGGCCATCGGTGGACTTGAACTGAACCCAGCCGTTCTTCAGGTGAACCGCGACCTGGTCGGACTTCGGAGCGCCCACCCCCCAGGTCTGGTCGTCCTCCACTTGGCCCATCAGGTCGTAGATGAACGCGCACTCGGCCTTGGTCAGGGCAGTCGTCTTCCCGGTGGCCAGCGCGGTCACCAGGATCACCTGGTCGGCCGGAGTGGTCCAGGTCCAGCTCCACTGGTCGGCCTTGTTCGCATCGAGATGAGTGTTTTTCATGCCCAGTTCGGCGGCGAGGGTCGGGTAGTTCTGATATCCGGCGTATTCCCACAGCGCCGAGGCTGCGTCGTTGTCGGAGTGCGTGATGGCATTGCGGGCTTGCTCGATGCGCTCAGCGCTCAGCGGCTGGCCATCAGCGCGGGCCTTGCGCAGTGCCATCGCCACGATCATGGGCTTGGCCATCGAAGCACTCTGGCTGGCGTAGTCGCCGGCGAAGCCGTAGCTGTGCCCGCTGCGCACATCGGTGATGAATACTCCGAAGTTGGGGTTCCCCGCGCTGATCGTGGTCAGCGCCTGCTCTAGCTGGTTGCGGATGGGGCCGGTTGGAGACGGGCTCGGTTCGGGGATGACCGGCACTGAATCGGTGCACGCCGCCAGCCCGGTGACGACCATGCCACCAATGACGACTCCTGCCGTAGTGAGAAAGGAACGCCGGGAAATGCCTAGGTCCATCAGAGTGAATCCTCCGTCGAATGCTGTTGGCAATCATGCCACCTGCCGCGCCTCCGACCATGATCAGCGTGCAACGGCACGGGTCGCTCGCTGCGGTTGCGTGACCCCCTAGGCTCAACATGTGCGTTATGTGGTGATTTTGGCTGGCGGGTCGGGAACCCGGCTGTGGCCGCTGTCGAGAAAGGGCATGCCCAAACAACTCCTGCCGCTGATCAACGGCAAGAGCCTGCTTCGGCTGGCTTTCGAGCGTTCGCTGGCCCTGGCGCCGGCACAACGCATCCTGATCGTGACCGGTGCCGCTCATGCTGCCGAGGTGGCGGTGCAGCTTCCCGAACTGCCGGCGTCCAACATCCTGGGAGAGCCGACGGGGCGGGACTCACTCAACGCTGTGGCCTGGGCGGCCGCGGTACTGCATGCCACTGACCCGGACGCGGTGATCGCCCATGTCACCGCAGATCATCTGATCGAACCGGTGGAAACCCTCACTGCCGTGATCGAAACCGCTTTTGACCTGGTCGAGGCTGAGCCTCGGGCGTTGGTCACCTTGGGGGTGGTTCCCACCAGTGCACACACCGGTTACGGCTATCTGCATCGAGGTGCTGAGATCCCTGGCGTCCCTGGGGCCCACCAGGTCGTGGAGTTTGCAGAGAAGCCGGCCGCCGAGGTGGCCGAGCAGTATCTGGCCAGCGGGGAGTACTGGTGGAACGCAGGCATGTTCATCTGGCGTGCGGACACGCTGTTGGAGCAGCTTCGGCTGCTGCTCCCCGACACTTACGCCTCGGTGCTGGCTCTGGCCGCGGAGCCGCACCGGATCTCGGAGATCTTCCCCAGACTGTTCAAGACCTCGGTCGACTATGCCGTGATGGAGCCGGTCTCGGCCGGACGAGGCAGTGCCACCGTGCTGGCGGTGGCCCTTCCGGTGTCCTGGCGGGATGTGGGCGGTTTCAGCAGCCTGGCTGAGATCCTGCCCGCCGATGAAGCGGGCAATGCCACCAGTGGCACGGTGACCGCACGGGAGTCCAGTGGCAATGTGGTGCTGAACGCGGCCGATGGATCGCTGATCGCGCTGCTGGGGGTGGACGACCTGGTGGTGGTCCGTACCGCCGATATCACCATGGTCACCCGACGTGACCGGACCGAGCAGATCAAGGACCTGGTGGCCGCCGTCACTGCAACATTTGGTGACCGATTCGCCTGAGGCGTCCGGTCGCCCCTAGCCTGAACCGAACCCTCCGAATACGGGAAGACGAACACTGGTCATGATCGAGAATCTCAAACGCACCCGCGAACCGTTGGCGTGGATTTTGATGGGGTTGATCCTGCTGGGCATGGGCCTGACCGCCGGACGTCTGGTGACCGCGTTGGAGGAGATGCCCGTGCTGGCCGCCTTCCAGGAGGTCGGCGGTCTGTGGCTGAACTTCGCGATCGCACTCGCCCTGGTGATCGTGGTGATGACGTGTTCTGTGGTGAACCCGGCGACACCCCATGCCGGGCTGATCGCCAAAGTCGCAGCGGTGCTGTTGAGCCTCGGTGTGGTCCTCACCCTGGTGAGTGCCGTGCTGGGCATGTGGGCGTCCGCGCTGGGGATCGGCGTCGTCCTGGATGTGCTGGGTGGACTGTTGGATGTGGCGTTCAAGGCGCTGCTCGCCGGATCCCTGTGGGTCTTCCTGCGCGGCGTGAAAGCCGGACGCATCGAGACCGCCCCGCAATCGGCTGCAACGCCACCGGTGATCTCGGAGGCTCCCGACCCTGAGAACTCCAGCGAATCGGCTGCCGGCACCGTGTGGTGGACGGCCGCCGACGCCGCGAGCGGGGCTCCGGGGCATGATCGCATGCCCGACTCCGAGGCACCCTCCGAAGCTGGCCAATCGGGGGCTGACGAGGCGTCCCAGGGGCCTGCGAGTTCGGATTCGCCCAGCGCGCGGGGATGATAACCCCTGCGGGGTTGACACGCTGGTAATGACAAGCGTGTAATTCAGTACATAGTTCGCGATTTGTCGCGAACGGGTCGAGGAGAATCACATGCAGGAACTGTTCCTGATCGTGGAGCCTGAGGGCGAAGAAGGCATGCTGGGATGGCAGTCCCGGTCGCTGTGCGCCCAGACCGACCCGGAAGCATTCTTTCCGGAGAAGGGTGGTTCCACCCGCGAGGCGAAGAAGGTCTGCCTGTCCTGTGAAGTGCGATCAGAATGCCTGGAGTACGCCCTAGCCAACGACGAGCGATTCGGCATCTGGGGTGGCCTCAGCGAACGCGAGCGCCGTCGCTTGAAGAAGCGGGCCATCTGAAGCACTTTTCCCAGCCAAGGTAGGCTGGGGCACCGGTCCGGCCGGTACCTGAGGCGCTACTACGCGCCCTGTAGCAACAAGCTCCGAGAGGCGATGCGTGAGCGAACCCAACGACGAATTCGGGATTGACCCGTGGGCGTGGCTCCGCGAGATCGACGAAGCGGAGTCTCCCGATCTCAGTGGTTTTCACGTCGTTGCAGCCGTTCTGCCTACCGGTGAGGACGGCTCTCGCACCGAAGTCGCCGTCCAGGCTCAGACGGTGCCGGTTTCGGCAATCGTGCGGGCGTTGCCCGCCGATGCCGCTGGTGACTGGATCTGGGTGGTGCCCGACGACTGTGAACCGGAGCCCGATGCGTTGAGCGCCTTGCTCCTCAGGGTTTTGGAGCAACACGACGCCGCTGTGATCGGATCGCTGCTCATCGAGCCGCGACGACGCGGCGCTGGCAAGCTCGTCAGCGACTGGTCCCAGACGATCTCCGCCAATGGCCGCATGCGCACCTTGACCGATCCCGGCGAGCTCTACCAAGGTCAACTCAGCGCCGGTCCTGCACTGGGCGTCCCGGCGTCGGGAATGTTGGTGCGCGGCGACGTGTGGCGCTTCTTGGGCGGATTCAACACCGAGTTGCCGCGCAGTCACTGGGGGCTGGATTTCGGCTGGCGGGCCAACCTGACCGGTTATCTGGTGCTGGGTGAACCGACAGCCCAGGTGACCAACTACGCCAGCTACGGCGACCCGGCCGATGACCGGGCAGCGGGCTTGGCGTTGATCGTGGCGAACGCCCCAACGCGGCTGCGATGGCTGGTCAGGCTGCGCGTGGTCCTGGTCACGCTGCTCGCGGCCTTGGGCTTCCTGCTGGGTAAGGACCTCGAACGATCCGGCGAGGAAATGCGTGGGTTGTGGCGCTGGCTTCGGAATCGACCCCTGCGTCGGTCTTTGGCCGACGGCTTGGCTGCATTGCCCATCAAGCCCAACAGTGCGGCGATCACCAAGGCCCTGCAGCCCACACCGGGCTCGGCAATCCGTCGAGCCTCAGGGATCACCGCAGCGCGATTCGGCGGCTGGTTGGAGACCTTCTCCGGACGCGGCTCCAGCATCAGCATCGACGAGATGACCGGCGACGATTTCGCCGACATCGGTGGCGACCGAGCCAAGATGCCGTTGGCAGCTGCGGTTACCGTGGCGC
>DMIX01000039.1 GCA_003451975.1 Propionibacteriaceae bacterium | reverse complement strand
GAAGTCACCACCATCGTGCGCCAACCGACAGGCGACCGGCCAGGGCTCGACCCCCTCGCAGCGCGGTACCCGCTCGGCGGTTCCTGTTTCGGCGATCAGGTGGTGGACGAGGTGGCCGAATAGCACACCGACAATGGGCTAGATTGCCGTCGAGCCGGGGGGCTCTATCGTTGCGCTTCCAGAAGAGGCCGCGCTTCCGAGCCAGGCCGATCCGGCGGTTCTCAGCGGGGTACTGCTCAGAGCAGGCTGCAACACAACTCCGAGAATACGGTGGTCAATCCCAGGGAGCTCGCGTAGTCCAGTGCCTGCTGGCTCGGATATGCCAGGACGTTGACGCCGGCGCGGATGGCGAGTTGTTCCATCCTCGCCCTGAAAGGAGATGGGGGCCGGGCGCAACCCAGCGCCAGACGCGTGTGTGGGTTGAGGATGCGGGCCACAGCGGCCAACCGGCCGGCCTCCTCGGCGGTGGGCGTAGCACAGTGATCCATCGGTGTGCCCGGAAGCGGATTGAGCACCACCAGGATGATCGCCTCCACCTGGGCCGCGGTGATGTGCCGCAGCGCCTCCAGTTCTCCGCGGATCCGGCCGAAGTGCAATCCGATGACGACGTGGGGAGCGACGGCGAGCTTGGCTTCCTTCAGGTACGCCAGCGCCGCCTCGTAATCGGCGGGAGACTTGTCCAGGTGGTAGACCTGCCGTATGGTGTCCCGGTCGCCGATGACATCGAGAAGCACCTGGTCCACGCCGGCGGCTTTCAACGAGAGTGCCGTCTCCAGGTCGAGCAGCCCGGTGTGCACGATGACCTTCAACCCGCGCTCTTTGAGATGGCCGATCGCCTTCTCGAAGCCGGCCAACGGCACCTGCCCCTCTTTGTTCGCACCGCCGCTCAGCAGTACCCCCTGGCACCCTTGCTCGATCAGCGCGTCGGCCAGCCCGCACAACTCGCTTGGACTGCGCGCCGGGTACATGCTCTCCAGCAGGCGACCCTGACAGTGCTCGCACTGGAGTTGGCAGGAACCCCCAGTCAGGCTGATGGCGACGAAGCGGTGCGGCAGGTTCCGGTACGTGTCCACTTCGAATCGCTTGGTGCTCGGCGCAGCCAACTTCAGCTCGGGCGGGAAATTCGCCTGCCGCAACGCCCACGCCTCGTCCAGGAGACCCTCCAAAGGGCGGCTGTAGAGGGCAAGTAGCTCCGTCGGGTCCCCATTCCCCATCGCTTAGCTCCTCAGGCCCTGTGTCAACTGGAGCCGGATCAGCGCAATGTCCTCGACATCGGGCGCAAAGGGATAGTTCCGGAACGGATTGGAGGGTCGCTCGTTGCCGAAAGGTCGGTTGCAGGCTACAAGCCCATCCGCCCCCGGACATCCGGACGTCATGAAGGCCGTCCCCTGCTCGATGATTTCGTCGAGATGCTCTACTCCAAAGTCCACCACCTGGCCGGCATCGTTGAATGACATGTCATCAGCGCGTCCGTGGCCCGCGTTGATGATCGCCCGAGCCAACTGCACGCGGCGATATTGGCCATAGGAGGGTGGAGTCCACTCGCTTAACGCGGTACCCGTCTCGGGAAAGAAGCTGAACAGGTGGGTGTCGGCGCCCAGGTCGTGGGCTCTCTGGATGCTGCCGATCATCTGCTGCTCGGTTTCCCCCAGGCCGACGATGAGATGAACCCCCGCCTTGCGCCGTCCGAAGACGTCGACGGCTACCTCCACGCACTCCCAGAATTGCTCCCAGCGGTGGGGACCGCCCACTCCCCGATGGCGATGCTGATCGAAGATCTCAGGGGCTGCTGCGTCGACCGCGATCCCAGCCATGTCGGCTCCCGCGTCTCTGGTCTCCGCCAGCATCGCCCGTGGCTGGGAGAGCATGGTCGGTGACACCAGGGCGCTGACGGGTAGGGAGGTCCCTTCGTGCACTCTCTGGATGACCGTGTTCATGTCGGCGAAAGCCCGCCGATGCGTTATCATAGACACGCACGCTCTCTTGAGCAGGCCGTCGCTCAATCGCCTCGTCCGCTCAATGATATCGTCCAGCGGAAATGCCCGCCAGTCGACCCGAATGAACGTCTGCTTGTCCCTGGCAAGCGTGCGGTCTCTCGCCAATCCGCAGTAACTGCACCTTGCCACGCACCCGTCTTCATAGGTGAGCAGAAGATTGAGGCCGGTCAGCTTCGCATCGCGGCGGAAGCGGCCGGAGGCGTAGCCCAGGGACATGGCCGCCGCCAGACTGATCCGCACATAATCTGGACTCTCCATCGGTTCCTCCATTACTCAACTGGTGCTTGTGGCGTCAACACGTTGCTCGATCTCAGGTGCTTGCCGTAGTCTGGGAACGCAATCCAGGATTGCCGCACGGCCGTGCTCAGTTGGTGGCGGTCGTGGCTCCAGTGGGCGTCCAGGAACCGCCGCCTGGCAGTCGCATGGGCCAGCACTGCCCCCAGGAAGTCGCGCCACTGCCGTTCGTATCCCTCCAATAGCGTCGGGTCATTCTTCACGGCTGCCCGCCCGGCAACCTGACCGGCCAGGGATCCGCACAGACACGCGTTGGCGACCCCGGCGCCGGTGATCGGATGGGTTTGTCCCGCCGCGTCCCCGACGAGGATGACGTTGTCTTGCCAGGTCCGCTCCAAAGGCCCGCCGCTGGGAATCAGCCCACCTGTGTAGCTCAGAACGCGGTCCCGTGTGATCGACAGCCTATCGAGCAAGTGCCGTAAGGCGTCTTTGGCTCGTAGACCGTGTTTCAGGCCCACTCCGACGTTGGCTACCTTCCCCTTGGGGAACAGCCAGCCGTAGCCACCTTCGTAGGCCGGATCGAAGTAGACCTGTGTAGTCGCCAGCGGACCGTCCAGTGCGACGGTACACTGCGCCGCGGTCAGTAGTCCTCTGTGGTCGCTGCCGATCCAGCTTCCCACCGTCGACCGGGGACCATCCGCAGCGACGATGACCCTGGCTTGGATCCTGGCCTCGCGATCGTGCTGACGCGCGAGCAGCCCACCAGGAGCCGGCTCCACCGCCCTTGTGCGCAGCAGCAGGCAAGCACCTGCGTGTCGGGCCGCCTCAGCCAGGTGCTGGTCGAGGCGCCAGCGATCGATCATGTAGCCACGGCCGGATGTCTCGACGACCTGCCCGTCCGGCAGGTGGGTGCGCATCGCTGAGATGCGCTGGACCACGCAATCCGGCGACCAGGGAACGTGCTCGGCCAATTGCCAGGGAACGTATTCGGCGCACTGCACCGGGAGGCCGACCGCCTGCCGCCGGTCGAGGAGGATCACCTCGGCGCCTGCACGCGCAGCGGACAGGGCGGCCATGCTTCCGGCGGGCCCCGCTCCGACTACGACTACGTCACAGCGCAGCAATATCATCGCACCCCTCGCGAATCGCCGTTGGTCAGAATGCGGAGAACCTGCTCCAGCAGGCTCAGGCGGAGCTCCGTCTGGTTTTCATACCGGCCCTGATAGGCTTGCTCTTGTCTCCCCAGGTCGTAGCAGGTGGAGCTATCCAGGTCGACCAACACGCCGGGTAGGCCGATCCGCTCGAAGTCGTCCCTGTGCTTGGCGTAGAACGGCTCGCAACAACTGCCCACGAACGCCTCTGCTCCACATCGCTGGCACTCGAGCAATACCTCCTCCAACCCTTCGTAGTTCTGGATGGTCACGGGCTGGAGGCCGTAGCGCTCGGCCATCTCGTGCGCTGTGCCGATACTGCACAGCCCGCAGGTGGCACAACCATCTCGGAAGCGATAGGCGCAATCGGACAACTTGGCGCAGTACGGAAGCAGTAGGAAGCTCGGCCGTGGCATCTGAGTGAGCGGCTTCAGAACGGTGAAGAGGTTGTTGGCGTCGGTCGGGTCGATGCCGTACCGCCGAAACTCCCGCTTCGCCAATGCCTCCTCTATCGTCGACGCGATATCTTCGGGGGTGACTCCCAGGATGCGCACCCGGCCATCCGCCAGCTCGTCTTCGACGATGCGGCGCATGCGCCCTGCTTCGAGTGGAGCGTCCTTCAACCGCGCTTCCAGGTCCATGATCGCCCGCTTGGGATAGGCGAAGAAGTCGCCGGTGAGCAGGACACTCTTCAACCGCTCGGCCTGAGCATCAACGACGACGGAGGCCCGCAACAAACCACCCCTCGTCTTGCGCAGCGCACGCAGGTCCTGCCGCTGAGTCAAGGAACGGCGCAGCCCATAGATCCACTC
>DMIX01000187.1 GCA_003451975.1 Propionibacteriaceae bacterium | reverse complement strand
GCACACGTCTACCGCACCCAAGCCCCCAGCATCAGGGGTCGGTCACCGGGCTTCGTCGATTCTGCGAGGGCACTGCCCCACGCACCTCGGCGACCTTCAGCCGTCCAGTCGGGCGAAGGACAGCGTGTGGACGACCAATTCTTCGGCATCGTCGCATTCGTCGAGGTCGACGCGTGCGGTGATAGCCCAGTCGTGGTCGCCGGCGGGGTCGGCAATGATCTGGCGCACCTGCCATTCGCGCCCGTTCGCTTCGATGACCAGCAGGGCCGGGCCCCGGGCGTCGCCGTCGGTTCTGATCTCGTCGTGCTCGTCCCAATACTCGCCCAAGGCGCGATCCCAGTCCGAGCGTGTCAGCGCGCCGGCACCGGATTCCAGACTGGCAAGCGCGTCGACATCGTCAGCGGCGGCGAGCTCCACCCGGCGGAACAGGGAGTTGCGCACCATCACTCGGAAGGCACGCGCATTGCCGGTGACGGTGTGATTCGGCGGGGTGGGTTCGGTCAGGTCGGTGCTAGCGCCGGCCAGCCCGGTGAGCGCGGCCCATTCGTCCAACAACGAGCTGTCGGTAAGCCTGGTGACCTGACCGAGCCACTCGATGAGGTCTTCCAGTTCCTCGGTGCGAGCAGCCTCCGGCACGGTCTGGCGCAGCGCCCGATAGGCGTCCGACAGGTACCGCAACAGCAGGCCTTCGCTGCGTTGCAGTTTGTAGAAGGCCACGTACTCGGCGAAGGTCATGACCCGCTCGAACTGGTCGCGCACCACTGACTTGGGGTTCACCGGGCTTTCGGCCAGCCACGGGTGCTGCACCAGTTCACGGCTGTGAACGTTGTGCAGCAACTCGGCCAGCGGCTGCGGCCAGCTGACCTCCTCCAAGATCTCTTGGCGTTCTTCGTAGTCGTAGCCGTCTGCTTTCAGTTCGGCGACCGTCTCGCCGCGGGCTTTGAACTGCTGGGCCAGCAGGATCACCTTGGGGTCCTCCAGCGTGGCCTCGATGACGCTGACCACGTCCAGGGCGTAACTGGGCGCGGCCTGGTCCAACTCGCCGATCGCCGACAGCGCGAAGGCGCTTAGTGGCTGATTGAGTGCGAAGTCGTGCTGGAGGTCCACCGCGAGGGCGTACCGGCGTCCGCCCGGCGTCGGCTCCGGCAGCCGAGTGACCACACCGGAGCGGATCAGTGAGCGGCCCATGGCCGCGGCGCGGCGGATCAGGCGTCGGCGCACCACAGGATCGGTGGTGCAGGAGTCGATGAGGGTGATGAAGGCGGTACCGGTGTCCTCGTCGCGCTGCAACAGGTTGAGCAGCAGGGAGTGGGTTACGCGCATGCGGGCCCGGAGCAGTTCCGGGGTGGACTCCATCAGTTTGGTGAAGGAGGACTCGGTGTAGCTGATGAAACCCTCTGGGGGTTTCTTGCGGCGCACGCTCTTGAGCTTCTTGGCGTCGTCGGCGAACTTGGCTGCGATGCGCACATTCTCGACTTCGTGGTCGGGGGCCTGAGCTACCACATAGCCGACCGTGTCGAAGCCCGGACGGCCAGCCCGTCCGGAGATCTGATGGAACTCGCGACTACTGAGCAGCCGACCGCGGCGTCCGTCGAACTTGGTGAGCGCGGCGAAGAGCACCGTGCGAATCGGCACATTGATCCCTACTCCGAGGGTGTCGGTGCCGCAGATGACGGTGAGGAGCCCGCGCTGAGCCAGGGTTTCGACGAGCCGTCGGTAGCGCGGCAGCATGCCGGCATGGTGCACCGCGATTCCGGCATGCAGCAGTGTCGAGAGGGTCTTGCCGAAGCCGCCGGCGAACCGGAAACCGCGCAAGGCCTCGACCAGTGCGGCGCGATGGCGACGATCCACGATGCCCGAGCTGAGCAGTGATTGGGCTCGATCCACTGCTTGGGACTGGGTGGCGTGCACGACGTAGACCGGTGCTTGTTGGTCGTTGATCAGGGTCTGGATGGTTTCGTGGATCGGCGTGATGGCCCACGAGTAGACCAGCGGCACCGGTCTCACGGCGTCGCTGATCGCCGCGCTCGCACGTCCGGTGGCGCGGTGGAGTTCCTCGCCGAGTTGGCGGACATCTCCCAGCGTGGCCGACATGATGACGAACTGGGCCTGCGGGAGTTCCACCAAGGGCACCTGCCAGGCCCAGCCTCGATCCCGGTCCGCGATGAAGTGGAACTCGTCCATCACCACCTGATCGACTGCGGCGCCGCGGCCCTCACGCAGCGCGATGTTGGCCAGGATCTCAGCAGTGCAGCACACGATGGGGGCATCGGCGTTGACCGACGCGTCGCCGGTGACCATGCCGACATTGTGGGCTCCGAAGATGCCACACAGGGCGAAGAACTTCTCGCTGACCAGCGCCTTGATCGGTGCGGTGTAGTAGCTGCGCCCGCCCTGGGCGAGAGTCGCGAAGTGTGCTGCGGTGGCGATCAGCGACTTTCCAGAGCCGGTCGGGGTTGTGACGATGACATTGGAGCCGGTGAGGATCTCCAAAATGGCCTCTTCCTGGTGCGGATACAGGCTGATGCCGTCAGCACCAGCGGCGTCGACGACGGCGGCGTAGAGGGCATCTGGGTCAGCGTCGGTGGGCACATCAGCGGAGAGTTTCATCATGCCCATCGTCTCACCCTGAGACGGCCGGCCGGTTCGCCGAGGCGCTCTGAGAAGCTGCCGCGGCTCAGGCGACGGCCGTGTCGCTGAACGCCGTCTTGGGCACGAACAGCAGCGCCACCGCGGCAGCCAGCGCAGTCAGACCACAAACCGTCCACACGGTGACGTAGCCGCTGAACGAGCCGGCAGTCTGGGCTGCGGTGCCGTCGGCATGAGTAGCCAGCGCGATACCGAACACGGCCGAGGCCACTGCCCCGCCGACGGTCTTCACCGAATTTGTCAGACCCGTCGCCACCCCTGTCTGGCCCAGCGGTGCGGCCGAAGCTGCTGCTGCCGGAAGAGCGGCAACCAGGGCACCGGAACCCAGACCGGCGATGACCATGTTGGTGAGGGTCTGGGCATAGCTGTCGTGGAAGGGAAGGAACAGCAGGTAGCCGACCGACACCATGGCGCTGGCCCCGACCAAGGCCCACCGAGGTGTCACGAATTTGGTGACCACCGGGAGCAGCACCGCGCCCACAGCCAAGGTGAGCACGTAGGCCCCGATCAGAATCGAGGTTTGCCCACTGGTGGTTCCCAAGCCGTAGCCGTAGATCGTGGGATCCGTGCGGGCGAAGGTCGACAGCGGGGCTTGTGCTCCCAGGACACTCACCCCAAACAGACCTGCGGTGAGGAATACCGGCCACAACGCGGGCTGAACGAACATGCGAACGTCCACCACCGGGTCGGGGCTGCGCAGTTCCCACTGCACGAACGGAATGAATGCCAACAGCCCCAACACGATCACCAGCCAGGGCGTCACGCTCGCTGCGCCTTGGACGCGCAGCAGGAACAAGCCGCCGGTGAAGGCAAGCAGGGCAACCGCGACCAGCAGCAATCCGACCACGTCGAAGCGTCCGCCGTGCAGGTCCGGGGATTCTTTGACTCCAAACAGGATCACGAAAAAGCACGCCGTCACCGCTACGGCGGGAATCCACAAGATGTAGGGCAACGGCAGCACTTCTATGAGCTGACCGGCAGCCAGTGCGGCGATGATGACGCCAGCCTCCAATGATCCGACCAGGATGCCCGCCGCCCGGCGGGTGAGCGCTGCTGGATGCCCGGTGGAGCGCGCCCGGGAGTAGATCAAAGCGGTCTCCAACGGCAGCCACACGATGTAGAAGCCCTGGAGCGACCACGCCACCAGAAACAGCCAGAAGTTGCCGGTCAAAGGCATCAACACACTGGCCAACGCTGTGACGGCGGTGGACACCAGCAGCATGCGCCGATGTCCGATCATGTCGCCGAGCTTGGCGAAAGCGGGGATGACAATCGCGGCCACCATCGCCTGGCCGCCTTCGAGCCAGTTCACATCGGCGTCCGGAACGCCGAAGTAGCGTGCAATATCGGTCAGCAGCGGGGTGTAGAAGCCCTGGATCACGCCACTGGTCAACTCGACGAAGACCAGGAAACCGACCACTGCACCCAGCGCGCCGAAACGGATCTTGCCGGCGTCCACCGCCACGGGTTCACTCATGAGTCGCTCCTACCAGTCCGAGCAGGAGTGCTCGATAGAACCGTTCACCGCGCCGCAGCGCATCAACACTGACCCGCTCATCGACTCCGTGGATACTGGCGCGCTGTGCTGCATCCATCTGGAGTGGGGCGAAGCGATAAACGTCGGCCACGAATCGGTGCCAGTGCCGACCATCGGTGGCTGCCATCGTCAGATACGGCAGCGTTGCGACGCCGGGGTAGCTCGCTTCGACGGCGTCGGTGATCAGCTTCCAGGCCGCATTGGTGGTGCTCGCCTCGGGGGTGGGCTCGTCACCTTCCACCAGTCGCACGATCACCTCGGAATCTGCGATGACTCGCCGCAACCGAGCCATCACGCTGGCGGTGCTTTCGCCGATATTGATGCGAATGTTCAGCGTGGCCGAGGCCGACGACGGCAGCACGTTGGAACTGCTGCCGCCATCGAGCATGGTGGGGGCCAGCGTGGTACGCACCATGGCGGTGGCTTCATTGCCTGCGAGCGGCAGCGCCCGTGCACTGATCACCGGCGCCCGTCCCACCAGCCGGTAGGCGGTGGCGTAGCGCGGCTCGGCGTGGTCGGCGATGGCGCCGAACAGTTGGCTCACCGTGCCTGGGGTGTGCGGCGGGAACGGATTGCGGTTGAGTTTGGCGACCGCCTTGGCGATGCGTCCGACCGCGGTGAGGCCGGAGGGTGCCGAGGCGTGACCGCCGGTGCCGGACGTGCTCAGTTCCACGGTCATCACGCCTTTTTCGGCCAGACCCACCATGGCGAACCAGCCCGGAACACCCGGGAACGGAATCTGGGTGATCGCACCGCCTTCGTCGATCACGAAGGCCGGACGCACGCCGCGTTCCCGCAGCGTCTCGGCGATCAGCCGGGCGGCGTGCCCATGATCTTCTTCGTCGCCTCCCAGGCACAGCAACACCCGCATCGGGGGCGCCCAGTCCTGGGCCAGCAGGTTCTCCACCGACTCCAGCAGGGTGCACAGCGCCCCTTTGTCGTCCAGCGCGCCCCGACCGAGCACTTCGCCCTCGACGATGCGGCCTTCGAAGGGAGGGGCGCCCCATTCCGCTTCTTGACCGACCACCGGCACCACATCGAAGTGGGCCATCAGCACGACAGGTGGCCCATCGGTGGGCGCTGCCGGGGCCCAGTCGAAGACCAGGCCCAGTTCGCCAATCTTCTCCTTGGCGAGCTTGGCGTGAATCAGCGGATACAGCTCAGCGAGAAGCTGCTCGAACTCCTCGAAGACTCCCAGTCCGGTGTGGGGTAGATCGACCGAAATCGTCGGGAGTTGGATCATCCGCGACAGGCGCTCTGCGATCCCCTCCCGAGCCGGTGTGGAATCGGCCGGCGGTGGCCATTCAGCGTCCATGCCCGCAGCCTAACGTGGCGATCGGGTCAGCCAGGTTACGTTCCGGGTCTAGGGTCAGCACATGAATGAACTGGCTGAGGCCATCGCGGCCTCCGAACGAATTGTGTTCTTCGGAGGCGCCGGGGTCTCCACCGAGAGCGGCATTCCTGATTTCCGTTCCGGTGGTGGTCTGTACAGCAAGCGCATCGGCACCTTCAGCCCCGAGGAGATCCTCAGTCACTCCTTCTTCGTCAAACACACCGAGGAGTTCTTCGACTACTACCGCGCCAACCTGCTGCACCCCGAGGCCAAGCCCAACCCCGCCCATCTGGCGCTGGCCCGACTGGAGCAGGCTGGCAAGCTGACCGCCGTCATCACTCAGAACATCGACGGCCTGCACCAG
>DMIX01000141.1 GCA_003451975.1 Propionibacteriaceae bacterium | reverse complement strand
GTTGTCCGCCCAAAGTGACGAGCTCGGATTGGCCGATCAAGGCGATCGTCGCTCCGGTCTCGAGGTGGACGATCATGCGCAGGCGCTCCCAAGGCTGCTCCACCGAACCTTCAACGCCCTCGTTGGCGGTCAGTTGGATCAGGTGTTGGGCGTCGCGGCTGATCCACAACAGCGGTGCGTCCAGAGCCAGCGAAGTGCGCACCACAGTCTGAGCCGCATCGGGGTGACCGATACGCCGAGCATTGACCGCCATCGCCGCCAGTCGCTGCGGATCAGCCAGCAGCTGCCCAATCTTGTACCCGACGGTCGTGGTGTAGTTGCAGCGAACCGCAGCCCCCTCCTCCAGCAGGTAGTCAGCGTTGTGCTCTTCCTGGCCGGGGATCGGGTCGATGATCACCATCGGCAGCCCCGCCGCCATGCACTCAGAACTCGACAGGCCGCCGGGTTTACCGACGAACATCGAGGCGATCCGCATCAACTGCGGCATCTCCTGGGTGAAGCCCAGAACGTGGTAGTTCGGCCGGGCCCCCACCAGGGCCTCGACCTGAGCCTTGAGGTCGTCGTTACGTCCACAGACCACAACCGCCTGGAAGCCCTGCTCCAGTTCCAAGGTCTGACGCACCACCTGAAGCGTCTTCGGCCCACCGGCTGCACCGGCCGAGATCAGCACGACCGGCAGGTCGGCGGACAGCCCGTGGCGGGCGCGAATGTCGTCGGCGTCCATCTCATCGCTGAACTCCGGACGCACCGGGATTCCCGAGGTCGTCACCCGATCAGTGGGCAGACCCAGGCTGACCAGATACTGGCGAGTTTCCTCCCGAGCGACAAAGATCTGTGAGATCGGCGCCGACAGCCACAGACCCTGGAAGTCGTAGTCGGTGGTCACGACCACCAACTGGGTATGCAACTGACCGCGGGCGATCATCAGCGACACCAGCCGGGCCGGCAGAAAGTGGGTGCAGATCACCAGGTCGGGCTCGAAGTCGCGAATCTCTCGCACCGTCGACATCGTGTTGACCTGCTCCCACCAACGCATCACTGCGGCCAGCTTGAACGGCGGGTCCTGGTTGTCGTAGCCCCAACCGACCAGCCATGGCACTTCGGCCACCAGCGTGAAGTAGGCATCGTCGTAGAGCCGGTTGAACACCTCATTGGTGGTATCGAGCACATCGAGGCGACGAACCTCACCACCACCACCGTGGGCGGCCAGAGCCTGCTCCACGGCGTGCGCTGCACTGTTGTGTCCGGATCCGACGCCGGCGGCCAATATGAGGGTGCGTTGAGCCATGGGCCCATGCTACGGAACCGAAAGTCTCGCAACAGCGGGATCCGATTTTTGCCCCGGCAAGCCGTACGTTATAGTTTCCGGGCTGGCCACTATGGCCGGTGAGGCCTTAACCAAGGCCCCGTAGCGCAGTTGGTTAGCGCGCCGCCCTGTCACGGCGGAGGTCGCGGGTTCGAGTCCCGTCGGGGTCGCTGCAAGCATTCTTGCTTCGCTCGGCCAGGTAGCTCAGATGGTAGTAGCGTTCGCCTGAAAAGTGAAAGGTCACCGGTTCGATCCCGGTCCTGGCCACCCAAAGATCGTTGTTCAAACCGCCGACATCTGGGGTTTGAAGCCTCGATTCCGCCGTCCGCCCTTGTCGGCGGACGGCGAGGGCCTGTACCTCCGGGTTGAAGAACACGTTGAACGGTTCGCCTGGCTCGCCGTCGATGCCGTCGTCGGGCAGAACGACCAGCTTGTTGAAGAAGGCCTGGTTGGCCACCCGTCGCAGCGAGTCGTCGATGCTCATGTAGATCGCGTGGCAGTCCGCGGCCAGGGCGAGGCAGTCGTCGAGGTGGGCCTTGGTCTGCTCGTACTCGACGTTCCCGGCGTCGATCTGCGCGTCGAGGAACGCCAGCCTCCTGGCGATCCGGTCTTGCTCCTCTCCCAGCAGATCGAGCGGGACCATGCCGGCGTAGTGGGCTTGGAGCAGCTTCTTGCGCTCGGCGCGCAGCGCCTCGCGTTCGGTCTGGTAGGCCTGTCGTTCGTGTCGCCCGACCTCGTGCAGGCGGTCAAGTTCGGTGGTGATGAGTTCGCGGAGCGCTTCGACGATGTGCGGGGCGATCTGGATGCGGCGGTAGTAGTCCTCGACGGCGGCCTCGATGTCGGGAATGTACATGGCCTTGCGTTCGCAGTTGGTGCGCTTGGAGTGACGGCCCGCGCAGATGAAGTACGGGTAGATCACACCGCGTCGGCTCTTGGCGTTGCTGAGGATCAGCCGGGAGCCGCACTCGCCACAGAAGATGCTGCCTTTGAGGTAGTGGCCGTGGGCTTGGGTCTTCTCCCCGGAGGTCCGGTTCGCGGCAAGGACTGCCTGGACCCGGTACCAGACTTCGGGGGCGACCAGCGGTTCGTGGAGGCCGTCGTAGGTCGCTCCGCGGAACAGCACGTTGCCCTTGTAGTACGGGCTGGAGAGCATCTTCTGGATGGTGGACAGCGCTGGAGGCTTGGCCGGACGCTTCGGCGTGGGCACGGTGGTCAGTCCGCGGTCGATCAGTTCCTCGCGCAGCGTGTTGGTCGAGTAGTTCCCGGTGGCATAGGCCTCGAACGCCCACTTCACCAGCGGCGCGCGCTGGGGGTCGAGTTCGATGGTGCGGACCTCGCGGCCCAGTTCGTCGCGTTTGGTGACGTTGAGGTAGCCGACAGGTGCCTTGCCGTTGGTGCCTCCTGTGCGGGCCTTCTGGCCCATACCCTTGGACACCTCGCTGGCGAGGTTGCGCGAGTAGAACTCCGCGATGGTGGACATGATGCCGTGCAAGAGCATCCCCGAGGGCGTCTCGTCGATGTTCTCTGTCGCGGAGACGAGCATTACCCCGGCCTCCTGCAAGGCCAGGTGAATGGCCACGTCGTCGGCACGATTGCGGGCGAGTCGGTCGACCTTGTGGACGNNGTTCGGGCCGGTCGGCCTTACGGGCGGACTCCCCCGCATCGACGAACTCTTCGGTGATGATCGCGTTCAACTCGCGGGCCTTGCGCAGGTTCGCCTCCCGCTGCGCGGGGATCGAGAAGCCCTCGTCGCGGCCACCCTTGGAGGCCTGTTCCTTGGTGGAGACGCGCAGGTAGGACACTGCGAGGCAGGTCGTCTCACCGAGACGCGCGAGCGACCCTGGTGGCGATTGGGTGATGGTCATGGGTCGTGTTTCCTTTCCCGGACGAGTGGTGCCGACGCGAGCAGTGCAAACTGCTCGCGCGGTGCGACTCGTAACGGGAAACACGGCCCGGATGGACTCTCTAGAGAGCCTGCCGGGTAAGCCACGATGGGCCAAACATGACTGCGCACCACGGCCGAACCGGGGTTCAGCCGTTGGCTTCTTGCGTACTCGATTCTACCTGCCGGCACTGGCCGGGCCAGCACTTTCGCTGGCCCGGCCGGTTGCGCGGTCCTGTTCTGCGCGTTGCATAGCCATGCTGATGAACAGCTGCGCGAGCCGGTGAAGGTCGGGGGTCTCCCGCATCTCGGCGGCGATCCGGTAGTCGCGCATCCGGGTTGGCGGGTCTCCGCTGGGCCGCGTCATGTCAGCTCCCCGGTCTCGTAGTCGAGGGTGCCGTAGAAGGCCTCCTCAGCTCGTTGCCGTTCGGCGACCTGATCGAACACGAACTGAACGAAGTCCTCGGCGCGGTCGGTGATGACGACATCTTCGACCGGTGGTGCGGGGTCCTCGCCGGGCCAGCTGGTCTGGCGGGTCGGCCGGTCACGATCCAGGCGGGTGCCGGAGGTAGCAACCCAGTCCCGGAGGCGGGCGCGGGCGTCGGCGAAGTCGCGGTGCCAGCCCAGCGGTGCGGAGCCGTGTTGCTCGGGGTCGTAGGCGCACAACCAGTGCAGGTGGAGCGCGGAAAGTTCCCACACCAACTCGGGGTGGCGATGCCAGAACGGCGGGATCACGGTCGCAGGCAGTCCGTAGGTGCGGCGCAGCCATGCCACCCAGTCGTTGAGCGCCAGCCATTCCTGTTCCAGCTCGTGGGCGGTCAACAGGTTCCAGTTCACCGGACGCGGTGGCTCGGGCTGATCGAAGACCCCGGGCTGGGGTGGGCTGTCGATGGTGCCGGGCTCGTCGGGTTCGGGTGTGTAGTCCGTCATTGCTCTGCCCTCGTCACATGCTCACGGTCGCGGGCTGCGTGACCGATCGTGGTTCCGGAGACTCGAACCCCACGGCCTCGCGTTCGGTGGTGCGGCGGGCGTTGCGGTCGACCTCGTAGCGGGTCCGGGCCAGGTCGTGGCCGATGCGGCGGGCGACGAACTCCTCACCCTCGACCGCCTGGCCGCCGGTGTCGCGGTAGCGGTACTCGCGCACGTAGCCCTCGGCGATGATCTTGTCGCCCTTGGCCAGCCGCAGGTAGCCCTGCTCGGCGGCGGCTTTGAACGCGACCAGGTGGTGGAAGGTCGTCTCCAGCTGGGTGAAGGAACCGTCGTTCTCCTGCCGGTAGTGCTCCTTGCCGACCTTCATGTAGAGCCTCGCGTCCCCGCTCTCGGTCTCGGAGAGCTGCGGATCGGACGCGATGAAGCCCGAGAACGCCTGCTGGGTCTGGATAGCCA
>DMIX01000186.1 GCA_003451975.1 Propionibacteriaceae bacterium | reverse complement strand
GGGGGTGGGGGATCCCCGTCGGGGTTGAGCGGTGGGAAGCCTGGAGGGTTGTAGCTCGCCGCGGTGGGGGGTACGTAGCCGGGAGGCAGCTCCGAGCGACGCACCTGATCGATGTACATGACGGCGACGTACACACACATGAACGGGGTCACCACAATCTGGTAAGCCGTGGTCAGCAGCGTGGGGATGATCAGGAACGGCGCTGTTGCCAGCAACGCTGCGAAGACCGCAGCGGGGTCGTTGGTGTATTCCAAGGCACTCAGCGATCCGACGGCCGGAATCATGAAGATCTGAGCGATGAAGCTGATGATCGTGCTGCCCACCCCGAGCGCGATGGCCAGCAGCAGCACGTAGCCCAGCGTGCGCCAGAACGCACCATCGGTGAGTTTCCAGGAGCGCTTCAGCGCGCTGATACCGTCCAACTGATCGATGGCGATGAGCGGAACCACATACAGCAGTTTGATGGTGAGGTAGTAGCCGCCCACGATCACGATGATCATCGTCACCATGATCACGCCGACCAGGCCGAGACCCGCCGCTGAGCTTCCACTGGAGCGTGCTGACTCAGCCATGCCTGCGAAGAGCAGGCCCATCAGGACACTGATCAGGATTACGGCGGCGAGACCCAGTGCGAAGAGCACGGTGAGCCGCGGCAGGAAACCCTTGGTGCCGGCCAGCAGCCCTGAAAAGGTAGGAGTGCGCCCTTGAGCGACCTCATAGGCCCCGAGGGTGATCATGGCTTGGGCTTTGAACATCGCCAGGTAGGACACCACTACCACTGCGAGATAGCCGACGACCATGCCGACGATGGCAGCGATCGACGGCGCTGCTCCGGCGATCATCGAGACGATCGAGCCGGCAATGGCCAGCCCGAAGAGGACCAAAGCCACGGTCACCACGCCGGTGGCCGCGAGCGTCATCCCCAGCAACAGGCCGAACTTCTGCTTGAAGACGGCCCAAGTTCCGGAGAAGACCGCCATGACGTCCATGGGACTTGGTTTGAGCAGTGGGGTAGGCGCGAGCATGACCCCAATCTAGAGGAAACAGCGGCCTCAATCATCCGCCTCGGCGCTCGCGTTGGGGACTACCCGCCGATGCGTGTAAAGTGACGCGCCGGGGTTCGCCCCGAACGAAGAACGGGCTGTAGCGCAGTTTGGTAGCGCACTTGACTGGGGGTCAAGGGGTCGCAGGTTCAAATCCTGTCAGCCCGACCGTTCTGATGAGTCGCGACATCGGTTGCAGATGAGTCGCGACATAGGTCACTGGTGCGGAGCCTTCGGCCGCCGGCTGGGGGCGTCATACATGTTGGTCGAGGCGCATGCACCGCGCCGATGGATACGCGAGGTGAGTCGTGACTCAGCCCTTCGTGACCTTGCCCATCTTCACGACCTCGAACGCGCTGCCGGGAACCTTCTTGAGGGTGTTCAGCTGGGAGTCTTTCCATCGCTTGTCGGGGGCGCCGGAGAAGAACCAGTTGGACCCGTTGTCGGCCAGGATCATGCCGTAGGTCTTCATCGCCTGCAGGATCACCCGGGCCTGCTTCGGGTATTTGGAGATCTTGAAACTCGCCTTGAGCCGCACTCTCATGCCCATCGGGGGTAGCGAGGAGCTCCTCTTCGAACTCGCCCAGTGTCGCGCCGGCGCAACGAATGCCTTGCGGGTGCTGGCCACGGTGAACCGGATCGCGTGGGTGATCTTGCCGGAGGCCACCTCGTCGTAGCGAACCAATCCGGGAAGGATCGGCAGCCCGGCGGCGTCGGCGCTGGTCCAGTACTTCGGGCGCAGTTTGTTGCTTGTCAGGTCGAACTTCGCCCCGCAGGCGGCCTTCCACGACGTGCCCGATGACACCGGGAACGCATAGCCGAGTTCGTAGAGCACCTTGTGGTCACGATCAACCACTAGGACGTGGCGGTCTCCGGTGGAGTTCTTGCCGCCCTCGATCGGCGCGTTCGCCGGAACCGGATAGGGCCCCTTGTCACTCTCGTCGCCGTAGGCGGTGAACTTGATCGGCACCTTCTTCTGGGTGCCCCGGACCACCACGTAGGGGATACCGAACGGCTTGCCGTTCAGGTTCGCGCCGAAGTCGGCGTGCAGCTTGCCGGCAATGCCTGCGATCAGCTTCTTCGAGCTCTTGGCCACTGCCCGGGAACGGATCACGGTGTTCCATGGGTTGTTCTTCGGCAGAATCTGAACCCCGGCCAGGCTGGCATTGGCTCCGGTCGCGGCAGCCACCGCAACCACCCGGGACACCACAATCGCGTCCGCGTGGGCGGGAACCGGCGTGAACCACGCCGAAAGGAACATCAGTAGTAGGACGGCAACCCTTATCCGACCGGTCATGGCGTGACCCCCTGAAATAGTCTCACCCCGGAAGCGACCTTGGTGCCGAGCAACTCCGGGCCGGTGACCAGAACCTAACCCCTCACCTGGACGACCGCAATAGCCGCAGGCGCCCTCGTGGGGCCGACACGCAGCCGCCGCCCACTACCGGATCGATCTTCGCCGCACCGCACTTTCGCGGCACGCGCAACTCTCCAGCCCACCAAGAACGGCGAGCCAGCCAGCCGGGCTGCCTTACTGCAGCAGACGGCGGGGATGATGCTCGGCGGTCATCGCGCCGAGTTGCGGCATTCCCGAACCAGTGGGCGAGCCATGGGCGACGTGGTTGGAACTCGTTGTGGAACGCGAGGTGCTGGGCGGTGGCTCGAGCAGGGCTCGGCGAGGGAGGGGTGTATTCATGTTTCTATTTCGGCAGGGGTAGAGGGGTGTCTGCCGTCCGTGTGATGAAGGCTAATCGGGAATTCGTCTCAGGTCAGCCCCCTGCGGGCTACAGCTACGTGAAATTGACTAGGCGGGAGTTGAAACGATTCGTCGGCGATGGCGGCTCGAAACGCCTGCACGACGACAACGCCGACAATGCGGCAATGCCGCTCAAAGGCATACCCAATCAACCTCGAAGCAGCGCTCTAACAGGTAGCCAGAATGGCTTTCGCGCAGTCCTCATAGCTGATCTCGGCACTGTTCAGACACAGGTCGTAGCTGGCCAACTCTCCGAAACGGGTGTCGGTGAAGAACTGCTGGTAGCGCCGCCGGGCACGATCCATCTTGGCGATGTAGCCCTCGGCATGTTTGGGTTGCACACCGTCGACCTGCACTGCACGGTGAATCCGACGCTGCATATCGGTGCTGTAGATGAAGACGCTGCGCAACGGCAGTTCGGCGTCTCGCAGCATTTGGTCCGCGCAGCGTCCGATGAACACCGCCGGTGCTTTGCGGGCGGTTTCGACCACCACTTCGGTGATCGCGCCGTGAATGCGGTAGGGGAGTGCGGCCAACTCAGGATCGCCGCCGATGAGCGCGAAATCGAAGAATCCGCCCCCAATGAACTGCTCGTCGAAGGTCGCCAGCATTTCCTCGGAGTACTCCTGACGCAGCGCCGCCTCATGCAGGATCTTGGTGTCGTAGAACTCCAACCCGGCAGTCTGGGCCAGGATGCGACCGACCTCACGTCCGCCACTGGCGTACTCCCGATTGATGACCACCGAACGGTTCACTGTCAGCCTCCTGATCCCGCCTGCCCTGTTGGTTCGAACCTACGCCGCAGCCGTAGCTTTTGCACTCAAACACCGCGTCCACGGAGAGGATTTTGCAAGAACCTGTGTGAATCCATTCATGTGCTGACATACTCCAGTCATGGTGGATTCATCTCTCGGTGATCGGATCGTGATCCTCGGGCGTGGCGGAGTCGGTGACACCTCGGCAGCAGCGTTGCTGACCGACCTCACCGGACGCCCGCTCATCGCGATCGACAAGCACTTCTGGCCGGTCGATCACCGGCCGCATCCCGCCCCGCATTGGGCCAAAGTTCAAGATGCCATTGCCAGCAATCCGCAATGGATCATGGACGCCGACCTTGGCCCTTTCGACATCGCGGAGCCCAAACTGGGACACCCCGATGAAGTGTGGGTGCTCGACTACTCGCCGGTCCGCAGCCTGCTGCGCGCCTTGCGATACCCCAGCGAACGTCGCGATGTGCGGGTATGGGTGTTCCGGTGGCGTCGTGAATACCTGACTGACACCCTGGCGAAGATCGCGTCGGTGGCCCCGGAGGTGAAGGTCCGTATCTTCACCAATCCTGGTCAACTGGCCGCAGCCATCACAGAGCTGCCGCGCACCAACCGCGTGGCCGATCCAGCTCACTGAGCCGATTCGGTTCGCACTGACCGTTACGCCGGCGGCGCGACGGTCTTGGCATCCTGCCTGGGCAGGAAGACCTCCTGCACGACCATCAGCAGCGAGGCTGTCACCGGAACGGCCACCAGTGCGCCCAGCAGCCCCAACAAGGTTCCGCCGACGATGGCACCGATCAGCACCAACGAACCCGGAATCTCGACGGCCTTGGTCATCACCCTCGGGGTGAAGACGTACGCCTCCACCTGCATGTAGGCGAAGTAGACCCCGGCGAAGATCAGGCCTGTCACCCACGAGGTGAAAAAAGTGACGATCGTGCCCAAGATCCAGAACAGGGTCGGCCCCACCATCGGAATGAAGGTGATCGCCAGGGCACAAACCGCGAGCATCGAGGCGAACGGTACCCCCAGGATCGAGAGCAGGATGAAAGCGAAGACAGCGTTCATCATGGCCAGCAGTCCCATGCCTGAGACATAGCCACCCACGGATCCGGTGATTCGCTCCACGAAACCAGTCAGCTTCGGACGCGCATAGGCCGGTGCCAACACGACCGCCGCACGTTTGATGCTGCGCAGCGATGCCAGGAAGTACAGGGTCAGCACCATCACGATGAGAGTTCCGGAGATGCCATTCACCAACCCGGTACCCACCGAAAGTGCGCCACCACCGATGGCAAGCAGGTTTGCCGGATCCGACAACCACGTGCGCGCCTGGGCGAACACGGTGTCGTAGAGGTTGGTCTGGCCAGTGGAGCTGATGATCGACTGCAGCCATTCTGATTGCTGTATCGCAGTCAGATACTCAGGAACCGAGGCTGCGAACAAGGTGATCTGGGCAATGGCCGTCGGAATGACCAACGCCAACAGGCCTGCCAGCAGCAGTGCGAAGGTCACGAACACCACCGCGATCGCCAGCCCGCGACCCATCTTGTGGGCCTCCAGCCAGCGCACCATGGGATCCAGCGCGAGCGCGATGAAAAGCGCCGCACCGATCCACACCAGGACGGTCGACAGGCTCACCAAGGCACCACCCAGCCACACCGCCACCAAAGCGCCGGCCGCAGCCAGAAAGCCCCAGGTAAACGGACTACCCAAGTGGGCCAGCACTCTCAGCCGCGCAGCCAAACCCTCGCCGCCCTCCGAGGCGGGTATGGTCTCGACCTCGACCTTGACAGACTCCTCATTGCCTGAAACCGCGTCAGCTTCGCTCATGGGCACCAAGCCTAGGGGCTCACGCCACCGATCTGGCTCAAGCCTGCCTAGAGGCGGGGAACCACCTCGGCACCAACCCCCGCAGCATTGCGGTACTGGCAAGGATCAACGCCATACCGATGAGTTGAACCACCGACAGCGCCTCATGAAGGAACACCACGCCGCCGAGCACCGCCATCACCGTGCCGATGCCAGGCAAAGTTGCCGCAATCCGCCGCGGCACATCGTCGCTGGCACTCGACAGCACGAACAGGGCCAAGAACGCGCAGCACAACGCCAGGATCACGATCGTGGTCACCATCGGGAATCCCACCACGGGAAGTTCGACGAACGGCACCACGATCAGTAGCCCCAAGCCGCCCAGGATGGCCGTCAGTGCCACCGTCTGCACCGACTGCGTTTCGTGCAGCCGGTTGGCCAGCGGACGCCCGCACCACCCCGCGGTGATGGCAGCGGTCAACCCCGCAACAGCACCCAACATCAAGGCCAGCGACGCATCTCCCACCGGAAACAGCGCCACCAGGACCAAACCGGTGATCCCCAGAAACAGGCTGATCGCTCCAATACCGGTCACCCGTGAATCGCCTCGCATCTGCGCCGAGACCGTGGCGAACAGCGGCAGCGAGCTGATCAGGATCGCGGTCTCAGCAGCTCCGACCGTCCGCATCGCCAATGCGGCCGCGCCAAAGATCACCCAGCCCAGGCCCGCCCACATCAGCACGGCATTCCATTTTGGCGGTTGGTTGATCTCTCGACCCACGATCTTGGCCAGGCCCAACAGGAACAGGCCGGCGAACACACCGAACAGGCCACTGGCCAGCACAACCCCCAGCGACTGCACCGCGAGGGTGTAGAGGATGAAGAACGCGGCCCAGAACACGGCAGCACTGCCGTATCCGACTACACCCCGCACACTCATTCGCGCCTCAAGACCTTGTCGACAAACGGATTCAATACGGGGGTGTCCAAGAATCACGCACCTTGACTGTGGTCGGTAGCCTAAACCCAACTCCGCTGACGGCCCAAGATTGCGCTCCCACATCGCTGTCCGTACGGCTCCAGCCCCACCCCCGACACGCCTTCAGTGTCACTGGAAGGAGAGCACGTGATCGACGCCCCGCGCGACCGCAGCCGCCGATTGTGGTGGCTCATCCTGCTCCGAGGACTACTCATTCTGACGCTGGGCATCATCGCAATCCTCTGGCCCGGGCTCACCGCGCCCGTCCTGATCTACGGTTTCGGAATCTTCTCCCTCGCCGACGGCTTCCTCAACCTGATCATCGGGGCCCTGTACCAGGGCACCGGCTGGGGTTGGGCGATCCTGGAGGGCACCTTCGGTGTCGGCATCGGTGCGGTGGTTGTGGTCTTTCCTCCCCACGCAGCTGATCTCGTGGTCGCGGTGTTGGCCTTGTGGATGCTGGCAACCGGTGCCGTCCAACTGCTGATGTCGGTACGCCTGAGTCGCGCCGGGTCCCGCAGTTGGACCTGGATGACGGTCTCAGGTCTGACTGCCGCCGCAACCGGCCTGTTCCTGCTACTGAACTCCGCCGTTGCGGCGCTGATGCTCGGTTCGGTCTTCGGACTGGTCGCGTCGGTCATCGGCCTAGTGCTGTTGTACGGCGCCTATCGACTATTCCGTACCCAGCCGTCGCAACACGGCACGGCCGTGCGGCAGCCGCTCACGACAAAGCAGCCTTGACCTTCGCCGCGACCTTCGCACCCTCGGCGCGGCCATTCACCCGCGCTGTCACCGCCTTCATCACCAACCCCATCTGCTTCATGGACGGCTGGGCACCCGTCTGGGCGGCCACCGCTGCGATCTCCTCGGAGATGATGGCGTCGACCTCGGCCTCGGTCAGATCGGCGGGCAGGTAGCGCTGCACAACCTCGATTTCGGCCAGTTCCTTGGCCGCCAGCTCAGGTCGATTGCCGCTGGTGTAGGACTCCGCGGAGTCCCGACGCTTGGCGACTTCACGGTTCAACACCGCGATCACCTCGTCATCGGTCAGTTCCCGCGCGCTCTCCCCAGCGACCTGTTCGGTCTTGATCGCACTGATGACCATCCGCAGGGTGGACCTGGTCAGATCGTCGTGAGCCTTCATAGCGGCCACCATGTCAGCCTGGATCTGTTGGGAGAGTTCACTCATCGGGGTTCCTTTCACCGCATGCCCCCGCATTGTTTCACGTCCGGATGACGCCGCCCGGTTGGCTATGCTTTGCCCTGGCAAGCAGGAGGTTGACGATGGGTGCGAAGGCGCTCGAACCGGGTTCGGTTGGGCTGGTCGACACCCAATCGGTTCGGCTGTTCACCCCTGAATCACCGCTGCAACTGCGCAGTGGGCAAGCTCTGGGCCCCATCGAGGTGGCCTACGAAACCTACGGCACCTTGTCGCCGGACAAGGACAACGCCGTATTCATCTGCCACGCCCTGACCGGGGACGCCCACGCCGCCGGATTCCACCCCGGTGCGAAGCGTCCCGGCTGGTGGGACAACCTGATCGGCCCCGGCAAACCCTTGGACACCGACCGGTTCTTCGTGGTGTGCGCCAACCTGCTCGGCGGCTGCCAGGGCACCACCGGCCCGTCGTCGATCAATCCCGAAACCGGCAAACCCTACGGGCTGAGCTTCCCGCTGCTGACAGTCGGTGATCTCGTTGAGGTCCATCGCGCCCTGATGCACCACCTTGGGGTGGAACGCCTGCTCGCGGCCCTGGGCGGTTCGCTGGGAGGTATGCAGGTTCTGGACTGGGCGCTGCACTACCCCGAAGAGTTGGCCAACGCCATCGTGGTGGCCGCCTCCAGCAGACTCACCGCCCAGAACATCGCCTTCTCCGCCGTTGCGCGACGCGCCATCATGGGTGACCCTCGCTTCGACGACGGCGGCTACACCGAGAGTTCAGACCATCCCGATACCGGCCTGGCGATCGCGCGGATGATGGCCCACATCACCTATCTGTCGGAGGATGCTCTCACCGAGAAGTTCGGGCGAGCGCCCCAGCCCGGTCGTGGCGCACCTGGCTTCGGAATCGACTTCGCCGTGGAAAGCTACCTCGACCATCAAGGCCAGGTGTTCACCGAGCGATCCGACGCACTGAGCTATCTGTACCTTTCGCGGGTCATGGATTACTTCGATCCGTTCGCCGACGCGGATGCCCTGCAGCGCGTCAGTGCCCACCCGCTGCGATGGCTGGTCATGTCGTTCGATACCGATTGGCGGTTCGGCACCGACCATTCGCGTCGGATCGTGCGCCGCCTCGAGCTGGGCGGTCAGCCGGTCACGTTCCGCGAGATCTCCTCCCCGTGGGGTCACGATTCGTTCCTGCTGGAAGTCCCGAGTTATCACGCAACCCTGCGAACCTACCTGGACCGCGCCCTGTTGGAGGTGCGCTCATGAGCCTGCGCCCAGAACTGGCACTGCTGGCCGATCTGATTCCCGACGGAAGCCGGGTTCTCGATCTGGGCTGTGGCTCGGGCGAGCTGCTATCGCATCTGATCACCGAGACCGGATGCCGCGGCACCGGCGTTGAGATCGACCCCGATGCCGTCCTCGCCGCGATCGCCCGCGGCGTCCCGGTGGTGGAACTCGATATCGACACCCAACTCGACGACTTCGCCGACGACTCCTACGACGTCGTCGTGCTCTCCCGCACCATCCAGACCATTCGCAAACCTCGCGAAGTGCTGCAGCAGATGGCCCGCATCGGCGACACCCTGATCGTCTCGGTGCCCAACTTCGGCCAGTTAGGCAACCGACTGCGCCTGATGCGCGGACGCATGCCCATGTCGCGCGACCTCCCGCACGCCTGGTACGACACCCCCAACCTGCGATTCACCACGCTGGTGGATCTGGAGGGCCTGTTCACCGCCGTCGGATTGAAAACCCACCGGCGCATCGTGCTCAATCCCTCAGGACGGCCAGCCCGCACCGGGGAACGTCTGGCGAATCTGGTCGGCGCTGCCGCTGTCTATGTGCTGCGCGCCTGAGCAGCCGTCTGCAGTGCCACCCGCAGCCGCTCGGCGCTGCCACCCAAACCCAGTTCGGTGACCAACTCGTCGAAACGATCCGGGTGAGCAACACTGTCGGGCAGCCGCAGGTCGACCTCGGGTAGATCCACCTGGCGTTCCACGGCCACCACCGGCGTAGCCGCCGTGAGATAGTCCGCGGCACTCACCACTGAGTCGGTCATCTTGGCGGTCAGCAAACCGGCCTCGGCGGCCGTTCGAATACCGGCCAGATCTCCGAAGTCGGCCAGCAGCCGGGCCGCTGTCTTCTCACCGATCCCAGGCACGCCGGGCAGACCGTCGGACGGATCACCACGCAAGATCGCAAAGTCCACATAGCGCTCGGGATCAACGCCGTAGCGCTGCCGCAGCCAGGCAGCATCCACACGGTCGTGCTGACCCGCGCCCCGCCCCAGGTACAGCACTCGGATGCCGGCGGCGTCATCGACCACCTGGAACAGGTCACGATCCCCGGTGACCACTCCGACCGGACCGGGCTCGCGGTTCGCCAAGGTGCCGATCACATCGTCAGCTTCGTAGCCGTCCGCACCGATGATCGGAACTCCGACCGCCGTCAACACCTCCGTGATCAGCGGGATCTGGAGCGCCAACTCGGCAGGGATGTCCTCGCCGTCATCGCCCACGCGGTGCGCTTTGTAGGACGGGATCAGCACCACCCGCCACAGCGGCCGCCACGAATTGTCCCAACAACACGCGAGCCGAGTGGGGGAGTACTCGGTGATGAACCGCGCCAGGTAGTCCAGCAGGCCGCGCACCGCATTCACCGGACGGCCGTCGGGTGCTCGGACGGCGGTGGGCACGCCGAAGAACGCCCGGAAGTACACCGACGCGGTGTCGAACAGCAGCAGCCCTGAATCGCTCATCTGACCATGCTGTCACGCTCGACGCCAATGGTTTGCCCGAACGCCCTAGGCTGGGGCGGTGATCTCCTGGCTGGCCGAACGGCGGTGGCGCCGTCTCGTGATGGCCCCACTGGCCGGTGTGATCGCCGCATTGGGATTCCAGCCCTTCAACCTGTGGCCACTGCTGATCCTGGCCACCGCAGCATTGACCCTTGTCGTCATGGCCTCACCCAGCAAACGCGGCGCCTTCGGTTTGGGCTACCTGTACGGAGTCGGCCTGCTCGGCTTGGGCGTGGGCTGGCTCCAACTCATTTTCGTCCAGGCCATGATCGGCCTGGTGGTGGTGCAAGCCCTGTTCTTCGCCGGTCTGGCCGTGCTGCTCAAAATTGCCACGACGGTGCGCTGGTGGCCGGTGCTGGCAGCGGCCAGTTGGACGGTCATGGAGGCGGTGTACACCCGGTTCCCCTTCGGTGGCTTTGGCTGGCTGCGGCTGGGCTACGCCATGGCCGATTCGCCGCTGGCTTGGGGGTTCCCCCTGTTCGGCGTTGTCGGCGTCGGATTCTTGACCGCCCTGGCGGCACAACTGCTGGCCTGGTTCATCCAAGCCCCGGCACGCGGACGGGCCATCATCGCCGCTGCGTCCGTGGTTGGCATCGGTGCCGTCAGCGCCAGCGGGTTGGCGATCGGGTCCGGGACCACCACTCGCAGCGTCGACGTGGGCTGGGTCCAGGGCGGCGCTCCCGGCGGCGGTGTGTACGGGCTGGGTCCGGCACGCACCATCACCAGGAATGAGACCACCGAGACCGTTGACCTGGTGCGCCGCTACAGCTCCGGTGAACTCGCCCGGCCCGACTTCATCGTGTGGCCAGAGAACGGCACGGACATGGATCCCTTCGGCGACCCGCAGACCGCGGCACTGGTGAACACAGCTGTCGATGCCGCCGGCGTGCCGATCCTGGTCGGCGCGATCACCGATGGTCCCGGCCCGGACCAGCGCCAGACTGTCTCCCTGTGGTGGGATCCCCAGCAGGGTGTGCTGACGCGCTACATCAAGCGCGGCATCGTGCCCTTCGGGGAATGGGTACCGTACCGCGATCTGCTGCTGCCACTGATTCCTGAACTCAAGTACGCCGGCGCGCAGTCGGTAGCAGGCACCGAGCCCGGCGTCCTGCAGGTCACCGACGCCGAGGGACGCCCGCTGAAGCTGGGCGTGATCGTGTGTCTGGACCTCGCCTTCGACAACATCGTCGCCGACACGGTTACCCACGGCGGTCAGGTGATGTTGGTGCAGTCCTCCAACGCCATGTTCCAAGGCAGCGGACAAATCGATCAACAGTTCGCGATCACCCGGGTCCGGGCCATGGAGGCGCGCCGCGAGATACTGGTGACGACCACCAGCGGTGTGTCAGGCCTGATCGGTCCCGACGGTCACGTGGTGTTCCAGACCACCGACCACTCCGCCGCGTCCGGAGTAGTGTCGCTTCCATTGCGGGACAACATCACTCCTGCCATGCGGTTCGGTGGACTCCTCGAGGCGGCTATTGTTCTCGCCGGAATCGCTGGCCTGGCCGTGGTGGTTGGTTACGGCAGAATGTCCTCGTCCTCGAAGCAGTCAGGAGCCACACATGGCTGAGGCAGCAACGCCTCTGGAGCGAGTGCTCGTCATCATCCCCACCTACAACGAGTCGGAGAATATCGGGCCGATCACTGCTCGGATTCGGGCCGCTGTGCCGGAAGCCGACATCCTCATCGCTGACGACAACTCACCCGATGGCACTGGCGCCTTGGCCGACGAGTTGGCCGCTGCCGACTCCCACATTCAGGTGCTGCACCGCACCGGTAAGGAAGGCCTGGGTGCGGCCTACATCGCCGGCTTCCGTTGGGGCTTGGACGCCGGCTACGAGGTGCTCGTCGAACACGACGCCGACGGTTCCCATCAACCGGAGTATCTGCCCGCCATGCTGGCACGGCTGCAGACCGCCGATGTCGTGAAGGGCTCCCGTTACATCAAGGGTGGCGCAACCGAAGGCTGGCCGCTGCATCGCGAACTCCTCAGCCGTGGCGGCAACCTGTGGACGCGTGCCTGGCTCGGTATCCCGGTCAAGGACGCCACCGGTGGCCTCGCCGCCTGGCGGGCGACGACTCTGCGC
>DMIX01000068.1 GCA_003451975.1 Propionibacteriaceae bacterium | reverse complement strand
CAGCGTCGACTTGCCGTGGTCGATGTGCGCGATGATGCAGAAGTTGCGAATCAGCGCGGGATCGGTTTTTCCGGGGACGGGTACAGCCATGATCTTCCTGGTCATCGGACAGCCGCCTAAGGATACCCCGCTGCCCACCCCGCTTCCCCACCGCCGACTCTGCGCTCGAAACCTGCTCCTTGCGCTCGAAATCTCGGGCGCAAAGACGCAATTCGAGCGCAGAGTGGCGGGGAGGGGAGGGATTTGGGGATGGACGCGGGGGTTTGGTAGGGTTGGTGGTCGCGTCCGTAGTGGGCGCACATCTCTGGAATCCACCTTTGTAAAGGGCTCACGGCGTGGCAAACATCAAGTCTCAGAAGAAGCGGATCCTGACCAACGAGAAGGCCAGGCTGCGCAACAAGGCTGTGAAGTCGTCTCTGCGCACCAACATCCGCCGGTTCAACGAGGCGGCCGAAGCCGGCGAGGCCGACAAGGCGCAGGAACTGGCCAAGGTGGCCACCCGCTCCCTGGACAAGGCCGTCAGCAAGGGCGTCATTCACGCCAACCAGGCTGCCAACCGCAAGTCGGCGATCGCAGCCAAGGCCGCCGCTCTCTGATATCAGCTAACGCAACGCCGTCCGATTCGTCGGGCGGCGTTTTGCGTTGCCCGCACTAGCGGCGGGCGCGGCTCTGCTCGCGGCAGCGCAGGATGGTCAGCACCGCCTGCTCCAGGGCGAAACCGGCGTCACCACTGGCCCCCTTGACCTGAGCATCAGCGACGGCCACCGCCTGGATCGCGTCGGCGATTGCCTCCGGACGCCAATCGCGCGCCAACCGGGCGAGATCCTTCAACTTCCACGGCGGAACACCGATTTCGCGCGCCAGATCGGCATTGCCCATGCCCAGGTCACGAGCACCGAGGTACTTTCCCAGGCCGCGCAGGTTCCCCGCCAAGGCGCTGGTGACTTGCGGTGCGCCCACTCCGGCACTCATCGCCCAGCGCAGCTTGCCCAAGGCCTCTTCGGCATGTCCTGCCAACGCGGCATCGGCCACCGCGAAACCGGAGACTTCGGCGCGGCCGGCGAAGTAGCGGCGCACGGTGGTCTCGGTAATCACCTGGTCGGCGGAGTCATCCAGAAGCTGGCGCACCGCGCCGGCCAAGGCCCGGGTGTTGCTGCCCACCGCTTGTACGAGTGCTTCGGCGGCTTCGGGGCTGATCTTGCCCCTCTGTCGGCGCACCTCGTTGCCGACGAACCGGCCCAACTCCCAGGTCTTGATGGTGGGACAGTCGACGATCTCGGGGCGCAGCTTCCTCACCCGATCCAGCAAGCCCTTGCCCTTCACCCCGCCTCCGTGGACCAGCGCCAGGGCGAGATCCTCACCAGGCGCTGAGGCCAGCTCAACCACCTGGTCGAACAGTTCGGGCGGCATCTCGGCGAGGTCGTTGATCACCGCGATCGTGGCGGTGGCGAACAGCGAGGCTCCGGTAGCTTCGGCCAAGGTACCGCCGTCGAGTTCGGCTGACTCCAGCCGGGAGACTGCTGCGTCCGGACGCTCTGCTTGGGCCTGAGTGATGAAATCGGTGACCGCACGCTCGGCCAACAAGGACTCCGGCCCCGTGATCAGGAGCACCGATCCGAAACACCGAGAGTTCTGCACGGGTCCAAGCATGCCAGTCACCACCCACAGCCGCGCACCGCGGGCTATGTGTGAATGTCTTCGCTAGATATTTCTTCACCCGTTGAATATGGTCGGCACGGTTGCGCCATGCGACCCATCGAAGGAGTTGGAACCATGAGTACGCCAGAGCAGACGACTGCTACCACAATGCTCGCCGAGCGCTTCTACGCTGCAACCAAGGAAATCAAGCTCGAGCACATCCCAATCCCGACACCTGGCCCCGGCGAGGTCCTGATCAAGGTCGCCTACTGCGGCATCTGCCACTCCGATCTTTCGTTGATCGACGGCAATTTCCCCGCCCGAGTTCCGGTCATCACTCAGGGCCATGAGGTCGCCGGCACCGTTACCGCGCTCGGGCCCGGCGTGAACCAGTGGAAAGTCGGTGACCGGGTCATCCCCTCAGCCGGCAAAGCATGCCTGTCGTGCCGCAACTGCCTGCGGGGCGATTTCGCCAACTGCCTCGACCTGAACCTGATGGCTTTCGCCTACGACGGCGGCTGGGCGGAGTACGTGGTGGCCGGAGCCATCGGCTGCACTCGCGTGCCCGACAACGTCCCGCTGGAGCAGGCTGCCCTTCTCGCCGATGCGGTCTCCACGCCCTTCGCTGCGGTGGTGCGCACCGCCAAGGTGCACCTCGGCAACGCCGTCGGCATCTGGGGCGTGGGCGGTGTCGGAACACATCTGGTGCAGTTGGTGAAGCTGGCTGGCGGCGTGCCGATCATTGCCGTTGACATCAATGACGCAGCTCTGGAGCGGGCGACGCGATTGGGCGCCGACTACGCCTTCCGCTCCGACGATCCCGATCTGAACGCCAAGATCAACGAAGCCACCGGTGGCCGTCGCCTCGATGTCGCCTTCGATGCCGTGGGCATTTCGGCCACCACCCGGCAGGCCGTGGCGAATCTGGACAGCTACGGCCAGGTCGTCACCGTGGGCATGAGTGCTCAGAACATCGAGGCAGGCTCCTTCATGGAGTTCTCGCTGCTGCGCAAGCAGATCAAGGGACACCTCGGCTACAAGGTGCAAGACATCAGCATTCTCGCCGAACTGCTGAGCCGAGGCCGCCTGGACCTGAGCGAATCGGTGACCGAAATCGTGCCGCTGAGCGAGATCCACCGCGGTATCGAGATGCTGGAGAAGAAGACCAACAACCCGATCCGCATCCTCGTCAAGCCTTGATTGGAGCTGCGTGGGGCGCAGGCGTGGACGCGCCCCACGCAGCAAGACCTGGCGAATTTCAGCGGATCCCTCGCATAAATTGACGCCATGTGGCGACGTCAGCTGACCGGAGTCCCGCGCAGCCAGGACTGGTGGGCCGGGGTCCTGTTCATGATCGGCTCGACGTTCTTCGCTCTCGGCTCATTTCAGCCCTATGCCTCAACGGTCGGCAGCGGCCCCGATGCGATCACCTTCGCCATCGGCTCGATCTTCTTCACCACTGCGGCCACTGTTCAGTTCGCCCAGCAAGTCGGGGCTCGCCGGACTTCCATCACTCATGGCTTCGGCGCCGCCTGGTGGGCCAGCGCGGTGCAGCTGGTCGGCACAGTGATGTTCAACATCAGCACCTTCGCCGCGACCGTGAGCGGATTGACGGTTCCGCAACAGGATCGGGCTGTCTGGGTTCCCGATATGTACGGTTCGATCGCCTTCCTGGTGGCCAGTTATCTGAGTTGGCTGGTGGTGTGCGGTCCGCGATGGGCCTGGCATCCCCGCGATGACCAATGGTGGATCGCGGTCGCGAACTTCTTCGGATCGATCGTGTTCATGATGTCCGCCCTGGCCTCGGTGATCGTGCCGGCCACCGGGCAGGTGCTGAGCCCGCTGCTAGCTAACCTGGGTACCTTCCTGGGTGCTCTGGGCTTCATGCTCGGCGGCTATCTCCTCCTCCCGGCTGCGGCGAGGCCCGCGACCGTCGACTGATTGGAGGTCGTCGCTGGCTTCAGGGGCTCTTCTGAGCGGTGACGATCAGGTGCCCATCGCGGCTCGAGATGGCGATGGCACCGTTGCGATCAGTTCGAAACAGGCTGGCCTCGGTCGCTGTTACGGCGGCCACGGTACGGGCANNCCGCCACTCGGGCACCGACCGCAGCCAGGAATCCGGCGTCTTGATGGGCTGAGCCGTGGTGCGGCACGATCAGCACGTCGGCCGCCACGTCAGCGGCGGCGAGCGCCCAGCGTTGGCCGTCCTCTTGTAAGTCCCCGGCGAGCAGCAGCCGCACTCCCCCAGTTTCGGCGCGCAGCAGCAAGGAGGCATCGTTCTCCGCAGCCGAATCCGCGCTCTGGTCCAAGACCCCGATCAGCGGTGGCGAGGCCAGCACGGTGACGCGAGCGTCACCGGCACTCACCATGGTCCCGGCGACAGCCCGCTCCACCGCGATGCCAGGCAGCGCGGCCTGGATGCGCTGCGAACCCGGAGCCTCGGCTGTGGTCGCAGCGAGCAAGACTCGCCCGACTCGGCGTCCGGAGGCCACCCCAGCGGCGCCACCGATGTGATCAGCGTGCGGATGGGTGAAGATCAACCACGGCACCCATTCGATGCCGAGTTGATCCAGACAACGATCCACCAACCCCGGATCAGGCCCGGAGTCGACCACGATGGCAGTCTGCGGCCCGGCGTGAATCACGGTTGCATCACCTTGGGTGACATCGCACGAGACCGTCGCCCATTCCTCGGGAGGCCAGCCCGGCGGGGCCAGCGGCTTCCAACAGATGAACACCATGCCCAGCAACAGCACACTGGTCAGCAACGGGCGCGCCAGCAACCAACCCATCACCGCGGCCATCAGCACACTGACGATCACCAGCAAGCCGATTCCCACCGCCGAGACCGGCCAGGCAACCGCAGCACCGGGCAAGGCCGAACCCACACTCGCGATCCAACACAATCCCTGGGTGAATCCGCCAGCACCCCAGCCCAGCACTGCCGCCAGCGGCGGCAGCACCACCGACGTCCACGCCGCGGCGAAACCGAGCACGGTGCCCGGTCCCACCAACGGGCCTGCCACCACATTCGCCAGCACTCCAACCACGCTCACCTGCCCCGAGATCGCCGTGACCACCGGCTGGGTCGCGAGCTGAGCAGCCAGCGGCACCGTGAACGCCTCGGCCAGCCACATCGGCAGCCACCGAGCCAATATCTGTGCCCAGCGCCGAGCCCACAGCAGAATTCCGGCGCTGGCCAGCACCGACAGCGCGAACCCCACCGACCGCGCCAACCACGGATCGATCAGCAACAGCCCGACCATCGCCCAGGACAGATACCGCAATCCCTGTCGTGGCCCCGACCAGCCCAGCGCCAGCAATCCGATCAGCCCCATCGCGGCAGCTCGCAACACGCTGGGCTCGCCGCGACACAGCGCCACGAAACCCAGCACACCCAGCAATGCCAGCACCCGACGACCCCAACCCAACACCTTCAGCCGCCCCGCCGCCCACAACATCGCGGCCAACATGAGGGTGAGATTGGCCCCCGAAACCGCCGTCAGGTGGGTCAGGCCGGTGAGGCGGAACTGCTCGACCAGATCCGCGGTCATGGCGCTGGTGTCGCCCACCACCAGCGCCGGCACCAGTGCTGCCGGACCAGGCGGCAACCCCGACACCGACAGCCTCAGCCCGGCACGGACGGTATTCACCGCCTGATCCACCACACCCGGTGCAGCCACCAGCTGTGGCGAGTCACGCGCCGAGGCCCACGCCGCAACCGACGGGTCGTCGCTGGCCGACAGTCGCACCGTCGTCGTGACCGTGCTGCCGGGAGCCAGGTCGCGCCACGCATCGAGCTGATTGCCGCTGGCACTGAGCAGTACCGTGGTGCCGCTCCACCAGGATGCGCCGCGTCCCTCGACCCGCTGCACGCCGACCGGAACCAGCCATATCGCCCCTCCGGGCGAGGAGTCGATCACTCTGCCCTGAGCAACCTGGCCGGTGATCGTGACCATAGCCCTTTGTTGGGCGAGATCGGCCACCACAGAATCCGCCACCATCAGCGCTTGCGTCGCGCCCGCGCCAACCGTCACGCCGACGACGAGGGCAGTCGCCACCACCAGCCGCGACGAGCGGACGGCCACTCCGACAGCGCCCGCTACGCCGAGCATCGCCCACGGCAGCCAGCCTTGTGCAGTCGAGGTGCCGACGCCGGCGCCCAGCCAGGCAGCACCGGCAAGGATCAGCGGGCGAAGATCCAGCGCCTCAGAGTTGGACCCGGTCTGCGAGGTCGGCGTAGGTCTTGGGCCCAATCCCGTCCACCTCCTGCAGTTCGGTCAGTGCGGTGAACTTCCCGTGCTCGGTGCGCCAGGCGACGATCTTGGCCGCAGTGACCGGCCCGATCCCCGGCAGTGTGTCGAGCTGGGCCTCGGTGGCGGAGTTGATCGATAGCTTCGCCGAAGCCGGATCCGCCCCCGCGGCGCCCGACGATGCTGCATCGGCGCCGGTGCGCAGCCAACCACCAGGATGTTTGCGGGTCCCGATCTTGAGCTGAAGGCCATCGCTCAGCACCTGCGCCAGGTTCAGCTCACCGGTGTCGGCGCTGCCACTCAGTCCGCCGGCAGCAGCGATGGCGTCGGCCACCCGCGACCCCTCCGCGAGCTGATAGACCCCGGCATGCCGCACCGCGCCGATGACGTGCACGACCACCTCGCTGGACGCAACGGCGACACTCGGCTGCCCGGTCGCTGGAGCATTCGGTGAGGCTGCAGTGTTCGCCACTCGAGGCACGGCGTCGGCCACGGGCGCGGTTCGCACCTGAAACAGGCTGTAGCCGGTCCACAGGATTCCCACCACGAGGACCACCACGACGGTGACTAGGTGTTCGCGGGTGAAGGTAACTGCCGTGCCGAACCACCGCGGCAGGCCACCGCCGCGGGTCGGCGCCTCGTCCGCCGGGCTCACCGGGGACGGAGCACCGACCGACGCGCCGGCCTCCCGCAATGAGGTGATCCAGTCGGGGCTGGGTTCCTGCGCGGATTCCACAGCATCGACCTCAAGGGGCGACGACGCGGCCGGCGAGGGTTGACTCAGCAGCTCGTTCAGGCGCCGTCGCGCCACCGCGCTCAGCTCGCCGGTTTGTTCGGTCACGTCCGGCACTGTGTGCAGCGCGACGATGGTGCGGTCAGCAGTGTGACCACCTGTGGACGATCCTGTTTCGTATTCACAACCGCGTCGCCGCGACGCGGCTTGGTGGGCACTGACAAACTGGGTCGGGTGAGTTACCGCGCCCCCAAGCCGCTGCCGCTCGTCGTCGCGACCGTGGTGGCGCTTCCCGGCCTAGCCATGGTTCTGCTGTACGTGTTCCCGCAACTGCAAACCGCCAGCCGCCAGATCGCGATGTGGTCATCGTTCATTCCCTACGGCCTGGCGTCGTGGGCGGTATCAGCGCTAATCCTGCTGTGGGCAGGACGCGGCGGCGGACGGCTGTTCGCACTGATACCACTGACCGGTTTGCTGATCAATGCCGTGGTGCTGGTGCCCTATTTTGACCCGTCCAGCACCGCCTCGGCCCAAACCGAGCCCACCTTGCGGGTGATGGCGTTGAACCTGCACTACGGCCAGGCCGACACCTCAGAGCTCCTCACCGAGAGGCAACGGGTCCAGCCCGACGTCCTAGTACTCACCGAATTCACCGACCAGGCCCAGGCTGTGCTCACCGAGCCGGCGTGGCAGGCCTTGTTGCCCTACCACGTGGGCACCACCGGACGCACCAGTCGCGGCCCCTGGGACGGCGACTCCTCCGGAACCCAGATTCTCGCCAAAGCCCCGGTGACCGAGATCGCCCACACCACTGGCACCGGAGCCACCAACCTGGCGGTGAGTTTGACGGTAAACGGCCATTCGCTGACCCTGATCGGCGCCCATCCCATGAACCCGGTGCGTGGCCGCGTCGAGGGTTGGCTCAGCGATGCTGAAGCCGTCACCCAGCTCGCCCAGCGCTTCGAGGGACAGCCGCTGGTGTTGGCCGGCGATCTGAACTCCGTACCGGAGCATGTGACTTTCCGCCGGCTGGTGAGCGCGACCGGCTTGCACCAAACCGAGCAGGGCTGGCAGCCCACCTATCCCGCCGATCGGATGGTTCCGCTGATCACCATCGACCACGTGCTGGCCTCGCAACCCTTCCGCACCGTCAGCGTGAATCGTTTCCGGGTGGCCGGCACCGATCACCTGGGCAGCGTCGTGGAGCTGGCCCAGTCCTGAATCGCGTGCCGACTCAGGCCGGAACGATGCTGACCAGTTTGGGCGCCCGCACGATGAACTGACGCACCTCTCGGCCATCCAGGGCGCGTTGGACACCCGGATCGGCCAGGGCGGCAGCCTTCAGGTCTTCCTCGCCGATGGCTGGTGAGACCTGCAGCTTGGCGCGAACTTTGCCTTGCACCTGCACCACGCAGGTGACCTCGTCGGCCACCAACAGCGCCGGATCGGCCGTTGGCCAGGTCGCGTTGGCAACCGACGGCGCATGACCCAGCAGTTCCCACATCTCCTCGGCTACATAAGGCGCGACGGTGCTGAGCATCACGGCCAGCGCCTCGGTCGCCTCACGGACGGCGGCATCGGCGCCACCGGCACCGGTGTCGATGCCCTTGCGGGTGGCGTTGACCAGCTCCATCATGCGAGCCACCGCCACATTGAAACGGCGTCCCTCGACGGCCTCGGTCACTTCGGCCACCGCCTTGTGGGTGGCGCGCCGCAGAGTCAACTCCCCGGTACCGACGTCGACACCCACCTCGCTGGACACTTCGGTGGCCAGGCGATGGGCGCGCTGCAGGAACTTCAGCGACGAACCCGGCGACATATCGGCCCAGTCGATGTCGTCTTCGGGCGGTCCGGCGAACACCACCGTGGTGCGGATCGCGTCGACCCCATAGGCGTCGATCTGAGCGCCCAGGTCGACCCCATTGCCCAGCGACTTGCTCATTGCCTTGCCCTGGTTGATGACCTGGCCTTGGTTCATCAACCGCAGGAACGGCTCGGGGAAATCCACCAGCCCGATGTCCTGCAAGACCTTGGTGAAGAAGCGCGAGTACAGCAGGTGCAGAATCGCATGCTCCACGCCACCGACGTATTGCGCCACCGGCATCCATTTGGCGACCTCGGCCGGGTCGAACGGACCTTCGGTGTAGTTCGGCGAGCAGTACCGGAAGTAGTACCAGGAGGAATCCACGAAGGTGTCCATGGTGTCGGTGTCGCGCGTCGCGGCACCACCACAGCCCGGGCAGGTGGTGTTGACCCAGTCGGGGATGGCAGCAAGCGGGGAA
>DMIX01000451.1 GCA_003451975.1 Propionibacteriaceae bacterium | reverse complement strand
AGCACAATCCGAAGTAGCTTCATCAATTCCTGCTTTCTACCCTGCGCGTTGTCGCAATCTGCGGAACCGGGTCGTAGCGCGACTCGGAGAACGGGTGACATCGCGCGATTCGCTTAATGCCAAGCCACAGGCCACATCGCACGCCGTGGCGCTGGACTGCCTCAACAACGTACTCCGAGCACGTGGGCTGGAACCGGCACCGGTGAGGAGTGACCTCAGAGATGGTCCTCTGATACCACCGTATCAGGGCGACCATCGCCAGCGCGAGGTGCGCTGAGAAGGCCCGCCCTGTCGAGGAGTTGCCGCAACTCCCGTTCCACGTCTCGGTACTCTGCACTCTGAATGCCCGACCGGGCAATCACCACCAGGTCCCATCCCGGCGTCAATGCCCGAATGCCTACGATTTGTCGGATACGCCGTTTCGCGCGATTGCGCTCAACCGCGCCACCCACCTTCTTCCCGACCACAAGTCCCAGTCGACTTATGTCAAGTGCGTTCGAAAGCACACGCACCGCAACAACAGTACCGTAATACGCCCGGCCCCGGCGAAACACGGCGGCGAATTGCTCGCCCGTGGTCAGCGACCACTCTCTTGTCATCCANNTGCGGTCCATCCCGTCTGCCAGATGTGGCTCGGCCCATACGGCAGAAGAGCGAGGAACCTTGCCCGTTTGATAGCCTGCGAAAGGCGTCGCTGATGCTTCGAGCACGCTCTTGACTTGTGTCTCGACGCTATCTTCCCGCCGCCCTGAATGAACCTCGCGAGCAGGCCGGAATCCTTGTAGTCAATCGGTATCCTGTCGGCGCAGAAGGGACATATTCTCGGCCTGTTGCTGCGGAATTTTGATCGTCTCCTGGGACTTGCAAACCGGAAATTCGCCATTCACTCACTCCTCAATTCTGGTCAAACGGCATGTCGTCGGGCACGATATCACCCTCGTCCGGCAGAGCTGCGGACCCGGACGGCCTGCCAAGAAATACCACGTTGCTGGAGGTAACCTCAAGGCTTGTGCGGGCCTGCCCGTCCTGCGTCTGCCACTCGCGAGCGTGCAGTCGCCCCTCAACATACACCTGTTGTCCTTTCTTCAGATACTGGTTGCATTGCTCGGCCTGCCTGCCCCACACCGTCACCCTGAACCAGTCAGTCTCTTCCCGCGCCTCACCTTTCGAGGTTGTGTACCGATGCGTAGTCGCCAACCTGAATGAGGTCACTGACTTACCATCAGGCGTGTAGCGCATCTCGGGGTCAGCGCCCAGGTGCCCGATGAGAATGACCTTGTTCAGAGTCGCCAATGCCTACTTGCTCCTCTTGACGACAAGGTAGCGGAGAACGTCGACGTCGGTCTCGAGGACTGCGCGCAGTTCTCGAATATATGCGGGCTCAATCTTGAAGCGCAGGAGAGTGAAGTTCCCCTCGATGTACTTCTTGATGGGATAATCCAGTCTCTTCTTGCCCCACCGCTGCGTCTCATCGACTTCGCCCTGCCGGCCGATGATGAGCTGGCTCACTCCATCTATCTTTCCCGCGACGACCTCGTCGCTTGCATCAGGACTTACGATAGCCACTAGTTCATACTCGCACATGGCGGCCATTATAGCATGTCAGCCACCCGCGTGTAACCGCCGCGCAAGCGCAACCGGCAGGCCGTTCCGCAGCATGTCGGCCGCAGTGCCGCACACGTCATACGCCACTCGGCGAAACGTCACTGTCTTTGCGTCACTGTCAAGGACTGCGTAGGCCGCGCGTGGATCCCCATCCCTGGGCTGCCCCACCGCACCTGGATTGATGATGAGGCGCCCATCCAGCACCACCTCGAGTCCAAGAAGGCCGGAAGTCGACGCCAGCGCAGGACCGGCAACCATGCGGTAAGCGCACGATCGGTGAGTGTGTCCTGTCAGACAATGAGTCTCGTCACAGAACGAGGCCAGCAGCAACGCATCCCCGGGTGATACCACATACTCCCAGACGGGGTCGCGCGGCGAACCGTGCACGAGGAGGAACGGCGGCAGGTGATACTCGAGAGGCAGCTCGCGCAGGAACCGTATCGAGGAGGCGGAAAGCCGCCGACGACTCCAGAGGCACGCCGTAGCCGCGTCGGGGTTGAATCTGCTCAAATCAATGTCCCCGACCACGCCAAGGTCATGGTTTCCCGCTACGCACACAAGCGGATGTTCGCGCAGCCGTGCAACACACTCGTCTGGCTCAGGTCCGTATCCCACGAGGTCACCAAGCATCCAGATACTGTCGAACCCGTCGCCACGCCGTGCGTCCAGCAGCACCGCCTCCAGCGCACGTAGATTCGCGTGCACATCCGCCAGCAGGAGACTTCGCCCCATGTGCGCGCACTATAGCACGCATTGCTGCGCCAGCTTTGAGGCCACTCCTCTCGATGGTATAATCGCGGCGATGAAGCTATCCGCCCTTGGAGAGTTCGGCCTGATAGGACTCATCAAGGATGCCGTTCAGTCCACTCGCCAGCCATCATCGGACGCATCCCGGCGCGTCATCATCGACATCGGTGATGACACAGCCGCCTGGAGCGGCTCGGAGATGGTTCAATTGGCGACCACGGACTCACTGATCGAGGGTGTTCACTTCCAGTTCCGTTGGTGCACGTGGGAAGACCTGGGACACAAGTCCCTCGCAGTCAACTTGAGCGACATAGCGGCGATGGGGGGTCTGGCACGATTCGCGCTTGTATCCCTTTCATGTCCGCCCGACGTCGATTCGGATTCTGTGCTCGAATACTACCGGGGCATGACCAGCCTCGCGATGAAGCACGACGTCGTCATCGTGGGTGGCAACTTGACTTCGTCGCCGGTGGTCACGTCAACGGTGTGCGTGATTGGAGAAACGTATCAGGAACAGCTCATGCTACGCACAGCGGCCCGGCCCGGCCACGCCATAGCCGTGACCGGTGTGCTGGGAGGCGCAGCGGCCGCCCTCTCACTGCTCTCCCGGGGCACGGAGCCCGGGGTACGCGTCCCGGACGTCCTCCGGCGCGCACTGGCGAGGCCGTACGCCAGGTTGTCTGAATCCCGAATCCTCGCAGAAGAAGGGGTCCGCTGCGCCATCGATATCAGCGACGGACTTCTGAGCGACCTCGGGCACGTGTGTGAAAGCAGCGGAGTGTCCGCCACTATACATGCTGAACAGGTACCTTCGTGCAGCGGATATGACGGCGTGCCTGATGATTGCACCATGTTCGCGCTTGCCGGAGGAGAGGACTATGAACTCCTGTTCACCTGCGACCCGGCGCTGATACCACAGGTCGCCGGGAGACTCGAATGCCCTGTCACCGTGATCGGCGAGGTCATAGCCCGGACCGATGCTCCGCCGATCGTCGTGCTCGACCGCAACGGGGCGCCTCTCCCCACCAGCCGCTCCGGATGGAGACACTTCGCTCAATGAGAACCGCCGCATGCGTCAGCACGGGCGAGAACGACACGGTGGACATCGGCCGCCAACTGGGCGCGCTGTCTGCCGCAGGCGACGTCTTTCTCCTGTCCGGTGAACTCGGGGCAGGCAAGACATGCTTCATACGGGGTATCGCCAGGGGGCTGGGCGTCGCAGAGTACGCGTTCAGCCCATCGTTCGTGCTGGTGAGAGAGTACCGTGGCCGACTGGCCCTGTTTCATATGGATTTCTACCGGCTGGAGCGGCTTGGCGAGATTGCGGACCTGGGTATCGAGGAGTATCTCGACGGCGACGGCGTCTGCGCCATCGAGTGGGCAGAACGCGCGACTGGACTGCTTCCCGGCCGGCATCTCCATATCGAACTCGCGTACGTGCCCGGCGCAGAAGAGAACAGGACTGTTCAACTCACCGCGGAAGGCGCGCGATACGAGAGCCTTCTGCAGGAACTCGT
>DMIX01000021.1 GCA_003451975.1 Propionibacteriaceae bacterium | reverse complement strand
AACGGTGCTGGCAAATCCACCTTGATGAAGATTCTCTACGGTGTACAGGCCCCCGATGAGGGCACCATCACCATCGAGGGCAACCAGACCAGCCTCAAAAGCCCGACTGACGCCATTGACGCCGGAATCGGCATGGTCTTCCAACACTTCATGCTGGCGGACAACCTCACCGTTCTCGAAAACGTCGTGCTCGGCGCGGAAAAGCTCCACGGCATCGGCGATGCGGCCCGCGCGAAGATCCGCGAAATCTCCTCTGACTACGGCCTGCGGGTGAATCCTGATGACCTGGTCGCCGATCTCGGTGTAGGTGATCGACAACGGTGCGAAATCCTCAAAGTGCTCTACCGAGGTGCCCGCATCCTGATCCTCGATGAGCCCACCGCCGTCCTCGTCCCCCAAGAGGTTGCTGAGCTCTTCGACCATCTCCGCGAGCTGAAATCTGAAGGTCTGACAGTGATCTTCATCTCCCACAAACTTGACGAGGTGCTCTCGGTGGCCGACGACATCACTGTCATCCGGCGCGGCACCACGGTGGCAGAAGTTGACCCGAAAGCTGTGACCGCCCGAGAACTCGCTGAACTCATGGTCGGATCCGAACTTCCCTCACCACAGACTGAGGAATCCACTGTCACCGAGACGGTGATGTTGGAACTGCGTGGCATCGAGTTGGGGGTACCGGGCCAGGCCAAAGTCCTGGACGACATCAACCTCACCATCCATGCCGGCGAGATCCTGGGCATCGCCGGCGTCGAGGGCAACGGCCAAGCTGAGCTGGTCGAAGTCACCATGGGCATGCGTCGACCGAGCGCAGGCACGGTGGTCCTCGCCGGTGGAGACATCACCAAAGCAGACGTCCGCGAGATCAGGGAGGCTGGCGTCGGCTACATCCCCGAGGATCGGCATCGCCACGGCCTGCTGCTGGAAGCCCCGCTGTGGGAGAACATGATCCTGGGCCACCAGACCCAGGCCCCCAACGCCAAGGGTCCGCTCATTGACGCGCGCGCTGCGCGGGCAGACACCGAGAAAGTCGTCGCCGAGTTCGACGTGCGTACGCCGTCGATCTTGGTCACGGCAGGTTCGCTGTCCGGCGGAAATCAGCAGAAGCTCATCATCGGACGCGAGATGAGTCATGCCCCTCGGGTTCTGGTAGCGGCGCATCCGACCCGCGGGGTGGACGTTGGTGCTCAGGCTGCCATCTGGGATCTCATCAAGGATGCGCGACGTGGCGGTATGGCCGTGCTCCTGATCTCGGCCGACCTTGAAGAACTGGTGGGATTGTCAGACCGTATTCGTGTGATCCTGCGCGGTCGATTATCCGATGACTTCGACCCGGAGGCAGTCACCAAGGAACAACTCGGGGCCGCCATGACCGGTGCTGACGCCAGTGAGGAGTCCTCCCGATGAAGTTCGACTTTCGCAGGATCGTCTTGGCACTGGCCGCCCCGGTGCTGGCCATCGTGGTGGCACTACTGGTCACCACCATCATCTTGGTCCTAGCAGGCGACCCGGTAGTAGCCGTGTGGCAGGTGATGTTCAAAGCCCCACTGCCGCGCCAGATGGTAGCCATCATCAATGAAGCCACAGTGCTTTACCTTTCGGCGGTCGCGGTCGCTATCGGCTTCAAGATGAATCTGTTCAACATCGGTGTGGACGGCCAATACCGGCTGGCATCCTTTGCCGCCGCAGTCTTCGCTGGTGCCCACTGGCTTCCGGGATGGCTCAACATCGTGGTAGCCATCGTGATCTCGATGATCACCGGTGCGCTGTGGGCCCTCATCGCAGGCCTGCTCAAAGTGACGCGAGGAGTCTCAGAGGTCATCAGCACCATCATGCTGAACTACATCGCCACCTATCTGGTCGCGTTCATGTTGAAATCGGCGGCTGTAAAAGTCGAGGGCTCCAACGCCACCAGTACCGCGGTCTTGGCTGAGGATTCCCGGGTTCCCGGAATCGACGTCAGTTGGCTTATTGACACGCACAACCAGATCTACGGGCTGGTGTTTTTGGCCATAGCCGTCGGGATCGTCTACTGGTTCATGTTGAACAAGACCCGCTTCGGGTTCGATCTGAGGGCCACCGGCCAGTCGGAGTCCGCAGCGGTCGCCAGCGGTGTCAACGTCAAGAAGATGGTCGTGGCGTCCATGGTGATTTCTGGTGCTGCTGCCGGACTGGTCGGCATGCCGTTGCTGTTCGGCCAGGACTACGCCTATGGCGACACCGTGCAAGCAGGTCTGGGCTTCGCCGGAATCTCGGTTGCACTGCTGGGACGCAACCACCCGATCGGGATGGCTGTCTCAGCGGTGCTGTGGGGCTATCTGAACCAGCTCAGCAATGGTCTGCAGATCAGTGCCGGAGTCTCGGATCGACTGGTGCTGATCATTCAGGGCGTCATCGTGCTTTCGGTGGTCATCGCTTATGAGCTGATACGACGAGCCAAGCTGAGACTTGAACAAAGATCGGTAGCCCAGGAACTCGCAGCCCAGGACAAGTCCCATGCTGAGGAGGTGGCGGCATGAGTACCACATTGGTCAGCCCCACCGTTCCTGGTGTGACCTCCGGAACAGGGCGCCCGAATTGGTACTGGGCGGTCGTCATTCTGGGTTCGGTCGCCGTGATCTCGACGGTACGCATACTCACCGGAGCAAACGACATCGATTCCTCCGGCGCGCTGAGCGCCGCGATCGGTCTGGCCATGCCGTTGGCGCTGGCCGGCCTGGGCGGCCTGTGGTCCGAACGAGCCGGTGTGGTCAACATCGGCCTCGAAGGCATGATG
>DMIX01000314.1 GCA_003451975.1 Propionibacteriaceae bacterium | reverse complement strand
CAACATGAAGTTCGCCCTCAACGGCGCGCTGACCATCGGTACCGATGACGGTGCGAATGTGGAGATTCGCCAACTGGTCGGCGATGCCCACTTCTTCGGTTTCGGGATGACCGAACCGGAGGTGACCGCGCTTCGCAACAGTGGCTACCACCCGACTGAGTTCTACGAGAGCACGCCGCTGTTGAAGCGGGCGCTGGATCTGATCTCTTCGGGGGCATTCTCCGACGGTGATCGCGGAACCTTCGAGCCGGTGGTGTCGAACCTGCTCTACGACGACCGCTTCATGGCTTTGGCGGATTTCCAGTCCTACATCGACGCCCAAGCCCAGGTGGAGGCCGCCTACGCCAACACCGAAGCCTGGACCAAGTCGGCGATTCTGAATGTGGCCCGCACCGGTTTCTTCTCCTCCGACCGCTCGATGCGCGACTACCTCACGCGAATTTGGCGCGCTGAGGCTGTGGTTTAGGGGAAGCCTCGCCGACGTGAGGGCACCCTCGCCAACGTGAGGACAGCCACCGGCGCCGCACAGCCTCGCTGACGCAGATACCACTCCACCGGCATGAGGACAGCCTCGCCGACTTAGGGGCACCCGTCGCTGCCGACTCGCGTCTCAACCCGTCGCGATCAGCGGTGGCGATTCGCAGTCGCGCTCTTGACGACTCGGCACCACGTCGCCATCGGGTGGCCCCTTCCGAGACCGCACCGCGGCAAATCGCTGGAACCGCGCCGGAGGAGTGAACTCCGGCAATCCGGTGGTCGCATCGATGCGAACCCGCCACTGATCGCGAATGCCGTGTTTGGCAGGCTCCAAATAGCCATGGTGGTGATGGCAGAGCAGTACGAGATTGGAAATCTCGGTACGACCCTCGTCCCACCACGGCGTGATGTGATGCGCCTCGCACGAATCCGGCCGAACATCACACCCAGGAAAGGCACAGCCGCCGTCGCGCAGCACCAGGGCGTCACGAAGGGGACGAGTGACCAGCCGATACTGCCGTCCAACGTCCAGAACCTCCGACTCAGTACCGAGTACTGCCGGAATCAGGGCGGCATCGCAACACAGCCGCCGCAACTCCCCCGCGCTCAGCGATTCACCGTCGGCGATAATCCCGGCCCCGGCCGCTTTGGCCTGCAGTTTGTCGTAAGACAAGGTCACCAGCACTCGTGGCGTACCCACACCTGCGACGGGGGCAGACTTTCCCACCGAGTCAAGCAACGCGATCAGCGCATCAGCGCGCCGCTGATCCGGCGTAGGCGCATCACCCAACGGATCGCGCCGCTCAATGGCGGTACGCCGAAGCTTCTCCCGATGAGCGTTGATCGCCGCCACGAAGCGCTCCCCCTCCACCAGCGGCAACGATCCCTCAAAGCGCAGCGAGCCCTCGTCGGTGAAGAATCGCAGGCTGCGCGATCGATGCGCCGCCTCAGCCTGCCGCTGCAGCCGAACCTCCAACAACTCCTCAGCGTCAGCGGGGACGACCCGGCGCAACACGTGTGGCGCGGCTTTGCCGAGTTGTCCGGAATCCATGGTGGCCGCCATTCCGACCATGAGCTTTTCCGCCTCCACCTTCTGCGTCGCATCCAGTTGCGGCCCGATGCCATCCAGCACCCTGCCGATGGCCTGCGCCTGCCCGCTACTGATGCGTCCGGTCGACGCAGCCTCCCCCACCTGGCGGCGCTGCCCCAGATTGCGGGCAACAAACAAGTCGCGGGTAGCTTCCTTCCGCGAAATCACCTCAGTAGTACCCAGCCAGGTCGCCATCGGCGTACCGGTGGCCCTCTCCGCCGCCTGAGCCTTCTCGGCCTCGGCGGTCAGCAAGCCGGTGAGCGCATCCAGGCGTCCGCGCAAACGCCGCGCAGTACTCACCCACCGCAATCGGTCTTCAGGTGGGGCGTCGGATCGATGCGGATCAAGGCTGTCCAAGGCAGCCTCGATCCGGGCCAGGGCTTCCCCGGCCGGGATCAATCCGTTGCTGTGCTCCATATGACAAGTCTGACAGTCGCCACCGACAAAACAGAACAGGTGTTCGAAAAGATGTGGACAACTTCTCCACCTCCCCGATTCGAGACCATTCCGTCACGCAAGCCGAGGTGGCGTCCCGTCCGAACCTCTGCTGAACTAGCTGGCCACACCATCAAGGAGAACCCATGCTCACCGCGCTGCTGTTCGACGTGGACGGTACCCTGGCCGAAACCGAGCGCGACGGCCATCGCAACGCCTACAACGCGGCCTTCGCCGAGTTCGGCCTGGATTGGCACTGGGACGCCGATTACTACGGCACGCTACTTCCGGTCGCAGGCGGCAAGGAGCGGCTACGCCATTTCATTCGACGCTCCGGCGCACCCGAAGCAGACCGGCTTGATGTCGACGAACTGATCGGCGAGATCTACGCAACCAAGACCCGGCTCTTTCAGCAATGGCTCGCCTCAGACGCGGTTGCGCTGCGTCCCGGGGTCGCGCGGCTGATCCGCGAAGCGCACGAGCAGGGCGTAGCGCTCGGCGTGGTCACCACCACCAGCCCGGGAAATGTCACCGAACTGCTCGAGCATCAACTCGGCGCTGGCTCAACAGACTGGTTCGCCGTCATCGCCGCTGGCGACATAGTGCCGGCCAAGAAACCTGCCCCCGACGCCTACCTGTGGGCGCTGGCGCAGCTCGGCGCGCATGCAGCTGAATGCGTGGCCATCGAGGATTCAGGCATCGGTCTGCGCTCGGCACTAAGCGCCGGAATCCCGACCGTCATCACGGTGAATGACTACACCGCCGACGATGACTTCACCGGCGCCCTAGCCGTCCTCAGTGATCTGGGCGAGCCGGACGCACCATATCGCCGCCTGGATCAGCCAGGCTCTGGCGTGGTGGACCTGGAGCTCCTACGGGCCTGGCTGGAGAGCGCACACTAGGTAACGCCCACAAACCAGTCAATCCCCCACTCCGGCTGATTGAAGGACCGACCAAGCGAGAAGCTCGAATGCCTCGTAGCACGGTCATAGGTCGGCTTGCGAGGTTTCGAGACGGCCCTGCGGGCCTCCTCAACCAGCCGGAAAAAGGGTAAGGAGGCTACCGGGCCAGCACCTGCGCGACCTCCCCAACCAGCCGGAGACAAGCAAACACACCGAAGGCCCACCGGCAGACACCGCCCCACAAACCAGCCCAACCCGTCCGGCTGGTTGAGGAGCGAACACAGAGAGCGTCTCGAAACCCCCGAAGCAACACCACACGTCGACTCACGAGGTTTCGAGACGGCCCTACGGGCCTCCTCAACCAGCCGGCAAAAGGGTAAGGAGGCTACCGGGCCAGCACCTGCGCGACCTCCCCAACCAGCCCGACAAAGGCAAGTGGGCTAGGGGACGAGCACCTGCGCAGCCTCCCCAACCAGCCGGAGAAAAGTGGCTGCGCGAGCTAGTCGGCGAGCGCCTTGTTGCGCTGCTCGGGGAGCAACAGCGCGGCGCCAGCGGCGAGCAGGAAGGCAGCCCCGAAGACGGCGAAGACCAGCACTAGGCCGCCGCCGGCCAGCATCACCGGCACCAGCAGTGGAGCGATGATCGAGGCGATGCGTCCGAACGCGGCCGCCGCACCGGTTCCGGTTCCGCGGATGCCGGTCGGATAGAGCTCTGGTCCAATGGCGTACAGCGCACCCCAGGCTCCGAGGTTGAAGAAGCTCAGCGCACAGCCGGCCACCAATAGTGCAGCCTCACTGCTAGCGAAGCCGAAGAAGACCGCCGAAATCGCCGAGCCCAACAGGAAGGTTGCCAGTGTGGGACGGCGTCCCCACTTCTCCACCAGATAGGCCGATGCGGCGTACCCGGGCAACTGCGCCAGCGTGATGATCAGCGTATAAGTCAGCGTCGCGGTGAGGGTGAAGCGATCCTTGAGCAGGCTGGGCAGCCAGATGAACGCCCCGTAATACGACAGGTTGATCAGGAACCACACCGCCCACAGCGCGATGGTGCGTCTGCGCAGTTCGGCCGACCAGATCGACACCGTGCCGGTCACCGTCTCGGGCGAAAGATCAGGGCTGAGTACCGGTTCGACACCGGCCGCCGTCTCGAAGCCCACCACGGCGGCTTCGGCTTCGGAGTAGCGGCCTTTGCGCTCCAGAAAGCGCACCGATTCCGGTAGCCCCCAGCGCACCACGGCGGCATAGACAGCCGGCACCAAGCCGATCGCCAGCGCCCAGCGCCAACCGTCGGCCGAACCAGGAATGAGCAGGTAGCCGATCAGCGCAGCGGCCAGCCACCCCACCGCCCAGAAGGCTTCGAGGGCAACGACGATGCGTCCACGGATGTGTTTGGGGGCGAACTCACTGACCAGCGTGGACGCCACGGGCAGCTCCGCGCCGAGCCCGAGTCCGACGATGAATCGCAGCGCGATCAACACGCCGACCCCGGCCACCAGCGCGGACGCCCCCGTCGCCAGCCCGTAGATCAGCAAGGTGATGGCGAAGACCTGACGGCGTCCGACCTTGTCGGCCAGCAGTCCGCCCAGCGTGGCACCCAGCGCCATGCCCACGAAGCCGACCGACCCGATCCAGCTCAACGTTGTGGCATCCAGCCCCCATTGCACCTTCAGCGCCAGCATCACATAAGAGATCAGGCCAACATCCATGGCGTCCAAGGCCCAGCCGAGCCCCGAGCCGCCCAGCAGTTGGGCGTGCTTGCGGGTGAAGGGCAGCCGGTCGAGCCGTTGCGCCCGGGTGAGGGTGGTGCCTTCGACCTCGGAGGTGGCCATGAGTGTCCCTTCGTTGACCAGGCGCATCCTATTCAGGCTTGCGCCCTGCTGCCCAGCACCGGGCATTGCGGCTTGGCTCGGTCGGAGTTCGGGTCAGCGTCAATCACCGTCGTCACACGGCCCTGGTCCCAGCCGCCAGGGCGCGCACAACCAGCAGAACGACCGGGCACGTCCCGTCCCGCACTAGCTTTCGCGGCGACACCGACCATACCGACGTCCAGACACAGCAAACGGGCGGGCCCACCAGTGAGGTGAGTCCCGCCCGTCGCGAGTGATGCTCAGACGAGGGTGGCGTCCAAGGTGATCGTGGTGCCGGTGAGCGCGGCCGATACCGGGCAGCCGGTCTTGGCGGTCTCGGCGAAGGTGGCGAACTCCTCAGCACTCAGGCCGGGTACTGAGGCCTTCACGGTGAGCAGAATGCCGGTGATACCGGTGCCAGGAACGAAGGTGACATCGGCCTTGGTCTCGACGGTGGCAGGCGGGGTGCCGTTGCCGGCCAGCGCGTGGGACAGCGCCATCGAGTAGCAGGCCGAGTGGGCGGCAGCGATCAGTTCTTCGGGAGTGGTGGTGTGGCCGCCTTCTTGCCCGGCGCGGGACTTCCAGTCAACCTCGACGCTGCCGAGCGCGGAGCTGAGGAACTCAACCTCGCCTTGGCCCTCCATCAGGGAGCCGGCCCAGTGTGTCTGTGCGGAACTAACGGTCATGTTGGTCTGCCTTTCTGTAGTCTCCGAGGGTCGTGCCCACCTCACCGTGCCCAACCGCGCCGAGGCAAGCCCGATTCCACGTTTTTGCCCGATCTAGGTAGCTTCACCACCATGGACGCAGCAGCTAGGCCTTCACCGGCGCGACCGAAGCGGCCCGGCCCCAACACCAGCCTGGCGCTGATCGGTGCCGTGGGCATGGTGATCTTCTCGCTGCTGGTGATGGCCGGGGATCGGGTCTATGACGCCGTCACCGAGGCCGAGGGCATCGCCGGACTGGACCGTCCGGTGCTGAACTGGATGATCGCCCATCGCACTCCGGAGCTGAATGCCGCGATCACTGCTTTCACGAATCTGGGCCGCACTGCGCCGATGGTCTTGATGGCGCTGCTGCTGTGCGGATTGCTGTATTGGCGCTACCGGGAGATCTCGATCTGGGTGCTGATGATCATTGCCGCAGTCGGGTCGGTGACCTTCACCCTGGTGGGCAAAGCCGCCGTGGGACGCGCACGTCCGCCCGTCACCGATGCCGTGCCACCGTATGAGACGAGCTTCTCGTTTCCGTCCGGCCACACCCTGAACAGTACGGTGATTGCCGGAATGCTGGCCTACCTGACGTTCTGGCTGGCAAAGCGCCTGTGGGTACGGGTATTGGCGATCATCGCGGCAGTGGCGTGGGCGGTTGCGATGGGCTTGAGCCGGATCTATCTGGGACACCACTGGCTGACCGATGTGGTCTTCGCCTGGCTACTGGGGATGGCCTGGCTGGCGCTGCTGATCACTGCCCATCAACTGCTGCTTCGATTTCCGTTTGCCCGACCATCCCGGTAGAGTCATCCCGCGTCCTTGAAGGACGATGGGGCTATGGCGCAGTTGGTAGCGCGCTTCCATGGCATGGAAGAGGTCAGGGGTTCGAATCCCCTTAGCTCCACCTTTTGATGAGTCGGGACATGTGTCTCAGATGAGTCGAGACATAGGTCTCAGTGTTGAAGGGTCCCTGGCCATCGGCCAGGGGCCTTTTGCGTGTTTGGCCAGTAGTTGCGGTCGGGGTTGATGGTGTGGGTGGCCAGGATTTCGCCGGTGATGCCATCGGGCCTCTGCAGTCGAGTTATCGAGTCGGTGGGGCCACTTCACTTAGGCTCGGACGGAACAGCCTTGTGGAACGGAGCGCTTGATGCGGCAAGAAGGCGTGGTTACGCGGTGGGAAGATGCTCGCGGCTTCGGCTTCGTGACCTCCGCTGCTGGCGGATCGCAGTTCTTCCTGCACATCAGAGAACTGCCTCAAGGCGCGCCCCGTCCGGTGGTCGGCGACGTTGTGACTTTCCAGCCAGGGCGGGACGGTCAGAACCGGCCGCGCGCTTTACACGTGCAATATCGCGCATCAGAACGCCGAACCTCGATCGGGGGTGGGGTGTGGGCAGCGGCCATCGTCGGGGTCGTGTTCTACGCCGTGCTCGGCGTCTTGACCGTGCTCAGGCTGCTCCCCGGCGCAGCCATCACGCTCTCGGGGCTGGCGAGCGTGGCGGTGTTCCTGCTGTACAGGGCCGACAAGTCCGCCGCGACTCGTGGGGCGTGGCGTATCAGCGAATCCACGCTTCACTTGGTGTCGCTGTTGGGCGGCTGGCCTGGTGCGCTCCTCGCTCAGCAGGTGTATCGCCACAAGACGCGCAAGCAATCATTTCAGGTGGTGTTCTGGGTAACCGTTGTGGTCAACGGCGCGATCTTGGCATGGCTGGCGATCACCCAGCCAATTCCTTTCTGACCGAACCGAACATAGGAAGTCTTGGGTCGTTTGCGGGGTTGGGCGGTGACCAGCCCGGCAGCGTGCAGTATTCGGCGGATCGTCGAGATCGCCGGGGGTCGGACCTGTTCTTGTTCCAGATGCCAACCGATTTTGGCCGGGCCTGCATCCAACCCCGACGCGGTCAGGGCCAAGCGCAACTCGACGATCCGTGCCCGGACCTCTTCGCTGGTCGTGGCCGGGTTCGATCTCGGTCTTCGTGAGCGCGGTTCTAGCCCGGCCAAGCCCTCTGCCCGGTACCTGGCCAACAGCCGGTGAACATGCCGGCGCGACACCCCATAGGCCGCCGCCGCCTCGCTCACGCTGAGCTGCCCGGCCACGATCTTCAACACCACAACCCGATGCTTCGACATGCACCCGACTGTGACCTATGTCCCGACTCACCAGAGACCTATCACTAGAGACCTATGTCGTGAACCCAGACACCCTTAGCTCCACCTTTTGACGAGTCGGCACATCGGCAGCCTCCGTCTGGATGGAATCGAAGGTGACGGTGCCGTCCACAATCGCGGTGAGCGGAATTCTGAGTTGATCCCATTGGACCGATCGCGAGCCCCAAGGCCAGCCCGTCAGTTGGCGTGGTTGAGCGAGCGCCTCAAACGCCAGCAACCACAAGGGTTAGCCCGACATCACTCTGCGACCACCAGCACCCGGCTAGCTCCATCCCGGATGAAGAACGCCAACTTCCCATTCGAGCGATGCACCCCCCACAGTTGCGGAACTCCAGACAGACCGCCGCCCTCATCGCCGGTCAGCCAGTACCCGCCGGACGGATCAGAAATCACGGCTTGAGTTGGCGATAGCGCAACCAGGACGTAGACATCACTCAGCCCTGAAGCGAGCACCGATGCCTTCGCTGGCGTCCGGACTGGCGCAGACACCACCGACATCGGAGGCTCACCATCGCCTCGTAGGACGTACTGAACGCGTTCGTCGACGACCACTGCGTTGGTCGCACCAACGGGCAGGTTGCGCCGAACGAGCGCCCCGGTCCCAAGATCGACAGACCACAGTTGGCCTCGAGCCGATTCGTCGCCGTCCACCCCAACCCAGGCGACACCTGCCTCCGCGCTGACCTCACCCCAAGGAATGTCTCGCGCGAGCACCGTGCTGGAGTTCGTTGGGGTCCACTTCGAAAGGTCGAACTCACCGGAGGTCGCCCCGTCAGTCAACCAAACCGCGCCACCTTCGAAAGCGATGGGACGCGGCATAGTGAACTGCGGGCCCGGCTGCCGAGCCGTGGCAATCTGGGTGACTTCGCCGTCCGGAAGTCGCTGGGCATAGAGGCTCCAGGTCCAGCAATACTGCGGCGATTGCGGGCACTCATCTGGTGGCCGCGCCTGCTCCTCGCGATGAATGAGGTAGGTATCGGTTCCAGCATCGACCGCCACCCCGAGGCGCGAATACCGTCCTACCTCAACCGCCGGAAACGTCACGATCTCGCCCGTCGTCAGATTCATCGCGGCATAGGAGGTCTGCTCGTCGGAAGTGACCTCCGCATCGACGCCACCCTCGCCCGGGCGAGCTAGGCCAAGGAAGGCGAAGTCCTTCGACGCGGTCGCGCCGTAAGAACTCGCGCTCACCGAGGTCGGCAATGCCCACACATGATGGACATCAAGCCCTGGCGGGAGCGGAAACGCGCTCGCCGATACCTCAACCGGACGACCACTCTCCGGAGCTTCCCCACCGACACCGGTCGGGCCACCCCCGCATGACGTTAGGAGAACCGTCGAGAGCACCGCTGCACCGGCGAACGCCAGCGTTCGAACCGTCACCATATGATCGCGTGATCGAGCGAGGCATCGTAGATTCGTCCGGAATCAGCATTCTCGTGACGCTCACCGTCCCACGGGTCATACATCTTCATTTGCCACCTCTTTACTGCTTTGTAGTAGCCGTATGTCGCGAGCGCATGTCTTCCCGATAACCCCTGGTTCATATACCACGGCAATCGCCCCATCTGGACGACGTTGATTGATGGGGCCTTGTACGTGCCAATACCCCACACAATACGCTTGCGGAACTGCTCCAGACTCAGACCGCGTGCCGTAACGTACGGGTTCTTCGATTGAAACGCATTCAATCCGGGCGCGATTCTGTTGATGGACGTGCCGTTCGGAGTCGTCCCCATCTTCCGAGCGATTGTCGACTGACGCGGAAGCTTGGACCTCAGTGCGGACAGCGCTACGCGACCCGATGCCGGTGCACAGTAGTAGTCCGTGGACTGCTTCTGCACGCGGACCTTCAGAGTTTTCCCGCCCTGCACCGCGAGCGGAGCGAAGCCGGCAAGCTCACGCGTCTGCCGCAGTTTGTGCGCCTCTGTGCTCACCACTTTCGAGCCCTTCAACCCATGAGGACTCCCGGGCGGAGCCGCGTAGGCAAGCGACGCACCAGCACTGAAGCAGATTGCGACACTCAGGCCACCCAGCACGATATTTCTGAGCCAGATGGACATAGAATCCCTTTCGTCGGTGACGACTCCGACGGTATGAACACCGACACCTACGCACAAGGTGGCGACACCAAGACTGTGGATAAGTTCGTAACACCAGCGAGGCTCAAGGAATTCACGGCACGTTTCAATCCAAATCAGAACTGGGTCGAGCGATGGCTTTGCCGACCACCACTCAAAGCTTCGTAACGATCTGCTCCCGCTGGAACTTCGCTACGACGAGCACAAAGGCGAGAATGTCGAGGACGGCGAGCACCACGGCCACAACGAGCGCAACGACGACGTTGAAGAGCATGACCCCGGTCGCCTGACCGATGACGAGGGCAATCACCGGGAAGACCACGAACATCGAGGTGCCTTGTGCGCCCTGCATCGTGGTCGAACGGCCCGATACGGCGACGATCAGGCTGGTGGCGAGGACGCTGACCAGCGGCACGAGCAGCACGATGAGCACGGCCCAGGTCCAGGTCGGGAAGAAGATGCCGCCCATCATCGGGGCGCCGAGCACGCCCACGAGCACTGTGTAGATCACGATGGACGCCCAAGTCAGCACGACCGCCGGTATCACTGAGCCGAGCACCTTGGCGAGCACGAGTTCGCGGTTAGACAGCGGCGTGTAGAGCAGGCCCTCGATGGGGCGGCGTTCCTTCTCGCCGACGAGGCTGGACGAGGCGGTGATCGATGCCGTCATGACCGGGATGAGAAGGAAGAACGGCGCGAAGAAGTACACGATCACCGCATACACAACCAACTGCTCGGTGGTGTAGTCGGAGGGGACGACGCCCGCGGGGAAGTGATCGAGGAAACCCTGCAGTCCAGCGATTGTCGAGGTGAGAATGCCGGAGCCGCCAAGCAGGATGATCGCCACCGGAAACACCACCGCGAAGACCACCGGCACCGCCACCAGCGAGGAGAGCAGTTGCTTGTTGCGGACAACCTCCAGCCAGTCTTTGCGCATCACGGCCGCGACGCGCTGCCAGCCGATCGGGCTGCGGCGTCCGACACCGGGCCGGGTCGGAGTCTGGGTGGTCATGCGGCGACCTCCTTGTCGAGCGTGGTGAAGTAGAAGTCTTCGATGGTCGGATGCAGCGGAATCACCGCGCGCACGCCCACGCCTGCGCCGACGAGTGCCGCGACGACTTCAGAGACGGTGGAGTCATCGTCAGCCCCGAAGGTGAACCCATCCTCAGCCACACCTTCGACAGTTGCCAGCGAGGCCGCGATCCGACGAGCCTCCCCCTGACCGCCGTCGACGCTCACCGAGTAGCGATTTCCGGGCCACTGCTGCTGCAGCAGTTCGTCGACAGGGCCTGCCGCCAACAGGTGACCCTGCTTGATGATGCCGATGTCGTCACACAGCGATTCCAAGCCGGCGAGCTGATGGGTCGAGATCACGACGGTGGTGTTCGAGACCTGAATCATCTGCTTGAGATAGCTGATGAGTTCGGCCGCGGCTTCGGGGTCCAGCCCGGCGGTCGGTTCGTCCAGGAACAACAGCTCGGGCTCGTGGATGATCGCGCGTCCGATGGCGAGCTTCTGCCGCATCCCTTTGCTGAACTCTCCGGCCAGCGAATCTGCACGCTCGCTGAGCCCGAAGGTTTCCAGCACTTCATCGATGCGCCCATCCAGCGCACCCCGTCCGAGGCCGTACAGCGCTCCCCAGATGTGCAGGTTCTCCCGCGCCGACAGCGTCTCGTACAGGTTCGTGTCGGTCTGCACTCCGATGCGTTGACGCAGCGCGTCGGCATTGCGCGCCGTCACCGGCTCCCCGAACAGGGCAACCGCGCCGTCGTCTGGAGTGAGCAGGCCGTTGAGCAGCCGGATCGTGGTGGTCTTGCCCGAGCCATTGGGGCCGAGCAATCCGAACGCTCGCCCACGACTGACGCTGAACGACAGCGCCGAGACGGCTTCGCGGTCACCGAAGCGCTTCGTGAGCCGATCGGCGCTGACGGTCGGATGGGTCATCGAGGTTCCTTTCGTTCGACGACAGCGTCGAAACGCGAGATGTTTGCATCACCTACATCCTTGCAATACAAGCTAGCTGCGTCAACCGAGAGACCCCCGATCAACGAGAAGCCCCTCGGCGTCCCGGTCTCCCCCGCTCACGCGAGACCGGCTACCCGCCGGGACGGATCAGTCCGAATGCGTGGACGCCGGTGCCTCAGCGTCGCGCCACACACGGCGCAGACC
>DMIX01000319.1 GCA_003451975.1 Propionibacteriaceae bacterium | reverse complement strand
ACTTCGGAGTCGGCGGCCGCGGGGGTGGTGAAGGCCGCTCCCCCGAAGGCGGTGGGCAGCCCCGCCACGTCGTTCTCGTCCTTGATGGCGATCGGCACCCCGTGCAGCGGCCCGCGTTCGTCGACCGGCGTCGCGTCACGGACTGCAGCCTCGGCACGAGCCTCATCTCGCAACACATAGGCGAAGGCGTTGAGCTGATCATCGAGGTGATCGATGCGGTCGATGGCATGTTCAATGAGCTCGGCCGAAGAAACTGCGCCTTGCGAAACCAGCTGAGCCTGTTCGGCGACCCCGGTGAAGTTCAACCCCGTCATGCCCGAATCATGACCGCTGTCAGCACGGTCGGGGACGCGTCCCACCGAGAATCTCTCCCTGTGCCGATTTCCTCGCGGAGCGTGCGCAGGGTGTCCTATCCTCCCTGCATGAGTTCCAATCTGGCCTGCATCGGGCTGGGTAGTGACACCGACGCCTACCACGCCCTGCTGATTCGCGCTCACGAACACAACGCCGTGGTTGACGCGCGCGACGATGTCTACCTCACCCAGTGGCAGGACGCCGATGGTGCGCGACTCACCTTCACCGTCAAAGATGATCTGGTGGTGGCGGTGACTCCGTCGCTGGCCTGCGAGGCCGGCGCGATCCTCGCCGAACTAGCGCACCAGCGTGACGAGGTGTGGGCAGCAGCGGTGGTCGACGCCGACGGCGAACAGATCACCGCGTTGGCCGCCGATATCGAACACGCCGCACTGCTCGACCCGACCCAGACTGTTGGCGGGCCAACCTCACTGGTCGCGTTGGGCGTGGCAATGGAGGCCTACGCCGACGCAGCAGCCTTCGGCAGTTCGCCAGCCAGTATTCTCGGCGACCCCGACAGCGAAGCGCCCGAGGAATATGTGGAACAAGGGTGGACCTGGCCACCGCGGGTGAGCTCGGAGTCGTTCATCTCCTACGGGGTTTTCGACCCCGAGCAGGGCGCCCACGCTTTACTGTGCGGCGAGGTCCTGGCGGCGCGAACCGGCCACAACTCGCTCACCGGTCAGCCCTACCGGGTGGCACGGGTGCGTACGGTTGGATTCGAGGCAGAGGTCTGCTTGGACGGCGTCGAGCATCCGCAGCCGGAGGTGGGATCGATCCTCGCCGGGACGGTCTATCTCGTGGCGTGCCTGAATCCGCAATGAGCGGGGGCTATTTCGCGGCGCGGAAGTGGCGACCCACCTCGGGATCGACCAGCACCTGCTGTGCGGCCGCAATGCCGTCCACTCCGAGGGGCGCCTCGACTTCGACAGTGCGCTTCAGCAGAGCCAACCCGATGGGGCCCCACTCGTAATGTCGATCCGAGGTGCCCATGCGGCCGACGACCTCGCCGTCGACAGTGGTCACGTCGGCGCCGACGGGCGGCAGTTGGTCGGCGCTTCCGTCGAGGTGCAGCACGGTGAGGCGTCGGGGTGGGCGTCCCATGTTGAAGGTGCGTGCCACCGCCTCCTGACCGGGGTAACAGCCCTTGTTCAGGTGCACCGCCGGACCCAGCGCATCGCCGTCGGGATTGGCCAGTTCGTTGGGCATGGTGCGCTCATCGGTATCGAGGAAGATCCTCGGCAACCCGGAGGCAATGCGCATCGCCTCCGCCGCCCAGGTGCCGGCGCGGATCTCGCCCAGCAGCGCCTCAGCGTCGGCGGCGGGAACCACCTGCGGGACACCACCGGGGGGCATCGCCACAACGGAGTCGGCCAGCGGCTCACTGATCTCGACTTTGGCGGCGAAGACCATTTTACGTAGCCAGGCCAGCAGTGCCTCGGCACGTCCGGGCTCGGTGTGGCACCACAACCGTTCACCGTCGTCGGTGGCGGCGAAGCCATGCTGCAGGTGCGCCTGCGGATTCAAGATGTAGGCATTCAGCGGCATTCCCGGCGTCAGATGGGCGAAATCGGCGCTGGTGATGGCGTGCAGCCAGCTCAATCGATCCGGCCCGGCGATGGTGAACACCGGGCGGTGCGACAGATCGACTCCGGCCAGGCCAGCGGCCAGCGCCTTCTGCTCACCGAAGGGATCGCCGTAATGCCACACGGCACCGGCGTCGACGCCGCTCTCGACCAGAACCGTCATCGGCGTTCCAGAGTTGCCCAGACATAGGGCTGTAGTTCTTCGGTTTCAGTGGCCCGATCGAAGGAGAACATCAGCTTGCCGTCCACGGTGCCGTAGAGCCGGCGTCCAGCGGTGTAGGCGACTTTCGCGTCACGGGTGCGCGCCACCGCGTCGGTGATGAGGTCCAGCCGGCCAGGCTGCAGCTTGCCGAACCAGATTTCGGCATAGCCGTCGGGGGAGGTCATCATGACGTCCACGGTGCCGTCGGCCAGCGGACGCCAGAAGCCGGTCTCCATGAACAGCGGACGCTCCGGTGCCCCCTCGGCGTCGGTGAGGAACGCTTGGGCGAGATAGTGCAGATAATCCTCGCCGTTGTCGGCGAAATCGATCTGAATGGCGTAGCTGGTCTTTTCCTCACCGGGCCATTCGCGGTAGCCGGTGCCTTCCCAGCGTCCGCGTAGCCACGCTAGGCCCACCAGTGCCGGGTTCAGGTCGGCCGGGATTTCGAAGGCCATGGGATCAGTCTCCTCGTTTGGTTCTCAGCAGCGCCCAGATGCCCGCGATGGCAGCGACGATCACGACCCCGCAGGCCGTGATCAACACCACACCGGTGATCGAAAGCGGGAGCAGAAGAGGCACTCGTGCAGCATAACCGGCTCGAGTTGCCGAACATTCCGTCGCTGCCGGTGAGCCAGTGAGTGAGGACGTCCACTCACCGAACAAACCGCCCACGAGCCGGACTGCTTTCATTGACCCATGCGTGCAGTCGTCCAACGAGTCACCCAGGCCCGAGTGCGGGTCGATGACGAGGTCGTGGGCGCCATCGATTCGCCAGGATTGTTGATCCTGCTCGGCGTGGCCCACACCGACACCGTCGAGATCGCCACCGCTTTGGCCATCAAAATCTGGCAGCTACGTATTTTGGACGGCGAACTGTCGTGTGCCGATGTACAGGCCCCCATCCTGGTGGTGAGCCAATTCACGCTGTACGCCGATACTCGCAAAGGTCGGCGTCCGTCGTGGTCGAAGGCGGCCCCGGCCAGCGCTGGAGAACCTCTGGTGGACGCCTTTGTCGCGGCGCTGTCCGAACTGGGAGCACAGGTTGAAACCGGGCGTTTCGGGGCCATGATGGACGTTGAAATGGTCAACCATGGGCCTATGACGATCCTGCTCGACCTCGATGAGTGATTGCTCAACCTGGAACACGAATAGGGCGAATGGCCGCTGAGTCACTAAAGTTTGCTTCACAGCGCACTCAGGAGGGCGAATGGCACAACTGCTGCTGGTCAGCAACGAGATAGCCAATGGCACGCCCGCAGAGCGCTCACTACCGGTTTTGGCGCTGCTGTCCCATGACATCGTGGGCGTTGCGGCCGATACCCAGGCTTTGACCGAGTCGGCCCGCTGCGATGTGGTGGTGCTGGACGGCCGCGGTGATTTGGCCGGAGCACGCATGATGGCGCGGCTCTTTCAGTCCTCGGGATCGACCGTGCCGCTGTTGTTGGTGCTGACCGAAAGCGGCTTGGCTGCGGTGGCTGCCGATTGGGGCCTGTCCGATGTGGTGCTCGACACCGCCGGACCGGCTGAGTTCGAAGCCCGCATTCGCCTGCTAGCAACCTCGGCAGCCAGCGACGGCCTGATCTCTGCCGGTGGCATCGTGATCGATGACGCCGCCTACTCCGTCGTGTTGGAGGGCGAACCCCTCGATTTGACCTACACCGAGTTCGAACTACTGAAATACCTGGTGCAACACCCTGGCCGGGTCTTCAGCCGCGAACACCTGCTGGCCGATGTGTGGGGCTACGACTACTACGGCGGCACCCGCACTGTCGACGTCCACGTCCGGCGCCTGCGCGCCAAACTAGGCCCCGAACACGAAGCCCTCATCGGCACCGTCCGCAACGTCGGCTACCGCTTCTCCCCCGACGGCATCGGACGCCGCTAAACACGGCCTCGTCACTAGACACCCGGCGCGCCGATAATGTCACCTACTCATGCATCAGTCCCATACGCCTTCACGTAGCGCTGAACCTTCCGAGTTTCAGCGAAATGAGTTGCCCACCGCTACTCACCCTGGTGACGTAGCCTTGCCTGATGTGGACTCAAGACTTGAGCCCTGACCAGGCCCGCCAGGTTCGCGATCTCGCCCGCCAAGCCCGCGCCAACGATGGTGTGGATCCACTCAACGAAGAGGCCTACCGGTCGTTGACCGACCAAACGGCCCGCCACGTGATCTTCAACAACAACAACGTCGCCATCGGCTACCTCAACTACAGCGTGCGGTTCGCCACCGGACAGTTCGTGGTACACCCCGAGCATCGACGTAGGGGCATAGGCACTGGGCTTTGGAGACAACTCCCATCCAGCCCTCCGGTCGGCTTGTGGGCCTTCGGAGATCTGCCCGCAGCACAGGGGTTCGCAGCGGCGCGCGGATTGCGCCCCGAGCGTGGGTTGTTGAAGATGACTCGGCCACTCGCCGCCCTGCCCCAAGCCGACATCCCGCCCGACCTTGTACTACGAACCTTCACCGCTACCGACGCCGACGAACTGCTCGCTCTCAACGCTGCTGCTTTTACTCACCACCCCGAGCAAGGTCAACTCGACCAAGCCGGGCTGGCCGCCCGCCTGGCCGAGCCCTGGTTCGACCCCGCGGGGCTCATCTTGGCCTTCGACGCCGACGGCATGGTCGGCTTCCACTGGACCAAGCAGGTCGACGCCCACACCGGCGAGGTCTACGTCATCGCCGTCGCCCCTCGAGCCCAGGGCCGGGGTTATGGCAAGGTACTGCTGGCCGCCGGAATGTCTCACCTGGCTACCCAGGGTTTGCCCACGGTTGTGCTGTATGTCGATACAGCCGACCAAACAGCGGTAAGAATGTACGAGCGAGCGGGCTTCGTCACCGTCCATCGTGACGTCCGCTACATACCGATTCAGGAGCAGGAATGACCGACACCTTCGGCCCGGTGCGCACCGCCGAACCCGATCAGAACCTGCCCGAGTTGCCCGCTGATCGCTACAACGATCGCGAACTGAGCTGGCTGGCCTTCAACGAGCGGGTGCTCGATCTGGCCCGCGACGCCAATCGCATCCCGCTGCTGGAACGGGCACGGTTCGTGGCCATCTTCTGCAGCAATCTGGACGAGTTCTTCATGGTGCGCGTCGCCGGCCTCAAGCGCCGCATGGCCGCCGGTGTCGCGGTGCCGTCGAACTCCGGTCTGATGCCGCGGGAGCTTCTGGACACCCTGCTCACCCGTACCCGCGAACTGGTGGACGACGTCACCCGACTCTTCGCCGAAGATATTCGCCCGGCCATGGCAGAACACGGCATCCACATTCTGTCCTGGGGCGAACTCAGCGACGACGAACGCCATCGCATGTCCGAACTGTTCGAGAC
>DMIX01000060.1 GCA_003451975.1 Propionibacteriaceae bacterium | reverse complement strand
GTCCTGTCGACGCCCGCCGTAGCGCAGCGCGAAATGCGCGGCCAGCTTCGGGCGAGTCTGCGGATCGGCAGGGTCAAACACCTCGTAGTTCGCCACCCGAAGCCCGATCGCCCCGCCCGCAGCATCAGCGATCGTCCGTAGGACGTCGTCGACAAGCCTGATAGTGGGCAAAAGCCGCAGTTCGAATTCTCACCCGACTGGCATCGACCAACTCACCCCGGGCATACCGAAACCAGCCCCCACTTCGCGCCATAATGCGAGAGTTCGCTCACCTCGCGACGAACACGACAATCACGCCAGGCGCGACCCACTGAAGGCGGATGATTCAGATGCATGAGATCAAGTGCCCCCACTGCGGCAAGGCGTTCAAGATCGACGAGGCCGGCTACGCCGATATTGCCAAGCAAATCCGCGATAGCGAGTTTGAGCAGCAGCTTCATGACCGCCTTGAGTTGGCCGAGGCAGACAAAGCGAAGGCACTTGAACTTGCCGAGGCCAAGGCGTCCGCTGAGCTTCAAAAGGCCGCTGCCGCGAAGGAAGCCGAAGTTCAAGACCTCAGAGCCCAACTCGACGCCAGCGAGGTGGCCCAGCAGCTAGCTGTCGCCCAGGCCGTCAGCGCCGTGGAAAAGGACCGCGACACGCTGGCGAACGAGCTTGCGCAGGCTCAACGCGAGAACCGGGCTGCTATCGAGCTCGCGGCATCCAAGGCCGCCGGTGATCTACAGAAGGTTTCTTCAGACAAGCAAGCCGAAATACAAGACCTCAAGTCAAGGCTCGAGGCCACCGAAGCCGCAAAGCAACTTGCGCTGAATCAAGCCGTGGCCGTCATCGAGAAGGAACGCGACGAACTGAAGAACGGCCTAGTGCGTGCCGAACTCGAGAAGCAACGCGCCGAAACCGCACTCAAAGACAAGTACGAAACCCAGATCAAGGACCGCGACGACGCCATCGAGCGCCTACGCGACATGAAGGCGAAGCTGTCCACCAAGATGGTCGGCGAGACCCTCGAACAGCACTGCGAGACCGAGTTCAACCGCATGCGTGCCACGGCGTTCCCGAAGGCCTACTTCGAGAAAGACAACGACGCTCGCACCGGCAGCAAGGGTGACTTCATCTTCCGAGACTTCGACGACGCGGGCACCGAGATAGTCTCGATCATGTTCGAGATGAAGAACGAGAACGACACCACTGCCACCAAACACAAGAACGAGGACTTCCTCAAAGAACTTGACAAGGACCGCAACGAGAAGGGCTGCGAATACGCGATTCTGGTCTCCCTGCTCGAGCCCGACAGCGAGCTGTACAACACTGGCATCGTCGACGTCTCCCATCGCTTCCCGAAGATGTACGTCGTACGGCCGCAGTTCTTCCTGCAGATGATCACTCTGCTGCGCAACGCCGCCATGAACTCACTGAAGTACAAGTCCGAGCTTGCGCTAGTCAAAGAACAGAGCATCGACATCACCCACTTCGAGGATCAGCTCGATGCGTTCAAGACTGCTTTTGGCCGGAACTACGACCTGGCGTCCCGACGCTTCCAGACCGCAATCGATGAGATCGACAAGACCATCGACCACCTCCAGAAGGTCAAGGAGGCGCTTCTCGGATCTGAGCGCAATTTACGGCTGGCTAACGACAAGGCCCAAGACGTCACCATCAAGAAGCTGACCCGGGGAAACCCGACGATGGCAACCAAGTTCGCCGAACTGGAAGGCCCTTCCAACAAGACGTAGGGGATGAAGACGTGAACAGAAGGGTCGGCGAGTCAGGAGCGCTGGCAACTCTCTCACCCAGGTCCGAGAGCAACACCAGCCGCCGATCAGAGCAGTCCTAATTTGGGACCGCGGCACAACACGGGAGACGCAAATGATTGATTGGACGAAGGCCCTGGCCACCGCCTTCGCCGCGATCACCCCGATGCTGCCGTGTCTCCTGGCTATCTTCGGCGCGATCTTCGCACTCGTGGTGCCACTGCCACGACGCGGCCCCAGCTTCCTCCAGAAACAAGATTCGTGGCGGCGCTTCCAAGGTGAGCCGCGCCGCCAGATCATGGCCCGGGCTGGCCACCGCTGCGAGGGCGCTGTCTTCCTCGGCTGGGGTCGCTGCCCCGAGGAAGCCACCGAAGTCGATCACGTCTACCCGTCGTCGCGCTACGGCCCCACAACCCTGGGCAACGCGCAAGCCCTGTGCTGCGGCCACAACCGGCGCAAGGGTGCGATGCGTCCGCCGTGATGGTACGTGTTGTCCTTGGAGCGCCGCCGCCGCACATACTTCCCACCCGCTGTGGACGTGCGCGTAGTCGCGCGCGTTCCGAACGCCGAACTGGCGCCTCACGCGATCCAGAAGCAGGCCCGAAGCCCCAAGCAGAAGCCTCCCCGTTAAGACTCGTCGTGCCCCGCCGGCTCAGGCTGGGGTGTGGGCTCGTCGGTGATCCAATGCGCCCGCTGCTTCGGCAAGGTCTGGCCACGGAAGAAGGCCGGAGCTTTGAACTGCCAGATCAGCATCAACGGAATGGCCAGCACCATGCCAAGCACGCCCACAATGAACACGGTGCCGACACCCCACACGGAACTGCCCGAGCCCTACTCGGGATCCATCATGTTGCCCGCCTCGACGATGAGCACGTAGGTCAGCACGATCACCGCGATCGCCGGCAGGATCACCTGGCCGAAGGCGGTGCGAACCGAGGCGAACGCCGTGCGATGGAAATAGACCACCGAGGACAGCGCCGCGACGATGTAGTACACACAGATCGAGATGCCGACGCTGTAGACCGAGTCGGCCACGATCGAGTCACTGGTCAAGCTCAGGCCCAGATAGATCGCCAGAGTCAGCAGGCCCATTACCCAAGTTGCCACCTTGGGCGCTGCGGTGGCCTCATCGACGCTGGCGAAGCGGCTGGGCAGGGCCTTGTAGGTGGCCATCGCCAGCAGGTTTCGGGCGGTCGGCATCACCGTCGACATGGTGGCCGAGAACGCCGAGAGAGCCACGATCAGCGCTGCCACTAGCGCACCCCAGGGATTGATCGCCGCAGTGGCCATCGACAAGAAGACGTCGTCGATATTGCCCTCGTAGGTGAGGCTCAGCGGGTCGGACTCGTCGATCCCCGCGTAGGCGAGCGCAGCGACGGTGAAGATCACGTAGGTGACCAAAATGATCATCATCGCGATCACCCCGGTGCGTCCGGCTTGCTGGGAGCTGCCGGTGGACTCCTCCGACATCGACAAGGCGGCGTCGAAGCCCCAGAAGATGAACAGTGCCACCAGGAAGCCACCCAGCATCGCGTCGTAGCCGTCGATCGCTAACGGATTGAACCACTCCCAGGAGAAGGGCTCGGCCGTTGGAGCAGCGGTGCCGTTGAACACTCCGGCGATGAGGAAGCCGGCGAAGACGATCAGACCGCCGTACTGCACAACCGTCAGAATCAGCGTGGTACGCGACGATTCCTCTGCGCCCCGGGAGACCAGCCAGGTGGTCAGCAGAATGAAGGCAGAGCCGATCAAGGCGCGCAGCCAGGTCGGCGGATCCTCTAGACCGGCCACCGAGACGACCGCATTCACCGTGACTTCGGCTGCGCCCACCCCGGCCAGGGTGCTGGACAGGAACAGACCCCAGCCGCCGAGCCAACCGGTACGCGGGCCGATCGCCATCGAACCCCAGGTGAACACTGTGCCGGAGTCCGGGGCGACTGAGGTCATGTGCTTGTAGGCCAGCGCTACGAAGAACATCGGGATCACCGAGATGATGAAGACGATCGGCAACTGGTAGCCCGACTCCAGCGCTCCCCAGCCGAGCGCACCGGTCAGTGAGTAGGCTGGTGCCGTAGCCGCCAGGCCGATGGCCACTGCGGCGACCAGCGGCACTGACCCCTTTCGCAGCCCTTTGCCACGCAGCCCTTCGGCCTCGACCTCGGCATCTTCAATGTGGTGGTGGGCGGCGCCGTCCATGGGTGACCTTCTTTGGTTTGCGAGCCAATGGAAACTGCGCTCGAGAGCATAGCTCCCGCGGGCATACAGGTTTGAGAGCGCGCGCGAGGTGGCGGCCGCACCCACACCTACACCGGCAGCCGAACCCTTGAAATCGGCGAACTCCAATCCCTCATCAACGGCTAGGAACCGCCCGGTTTCGAGACAGCCCTACGGGCCTCCTCAACCAGCCGAACTTGAGCGATGTGTCTACAGCGAGAAGCCCGTTCCCTGAGCCTGACGAAGGGCACACCCCAGACTTGTCGGGTCAGGGCCACAAGCCGGCTGCCACCAGCGGCATCGTCAGGACGCAGGTTCGCGCACTCAGGTCTCTCGTTGAGCTTGACCAAGGCGTGTCTTGAGAGCGAGATTCGTCTCGGGCCCTTCAGCGATGAGGGGTGGTGCCACACAAGCCCTACTTAGACTTCAAACCCTCCGCGCCACCGAAGTCAGCACCACGGTGTAATACCCAAACCGCGACCCTTTCACCCGCACCGAGATCCGATGCCCACGGAACTTCGCGCGCAGCTTCAAACTCGCCGACGTCGCTCCCTTGATCACCTTGCCGTCGCGCAACCAGACGTAGCGCACCCGGGTCGGCGCAGGCCGCCACGTCCCCAACACGGCCCGCACGGTCTTACCAACGGCGAACTTCCCCTTGATCTTCGGACGCACCGTCGCCATGCGAGCCGGATAGACCAGCGCGACATTCTTCGACTTCTTGGTGATCGCCGCGCTGCCAGAGGTCGCGGTAATCGCCACCTCCACGTCGCGTCCGACTTGCTCGGGGCCGATCACATAGTTCGCTGAGGTAGCTCCCCGAATCGGCTTGCCGTTCGATAGCCACTGGTAGCTCAGCACCGCACCATCAGGCACCCACGTGCCCGGCACCGAGCGCAACGTCCGTCCAACCTGAGGGCTGCCGCCAACACCGGGAATCTTCCACGGCGCGGGAGTGAAAGTGCTCGGCACTGAGGTCTTTTGGTACGGCCAGCCGCGCGTGCCGCGCGCGATGGTCGGCAGACACGCGCTGCACTTGGAGTTGAGCGGCTTCACCACCGGACGCCCCGTCCACCACGACGTCTGTTTGTAGGCACCGTCCCAGGACAGCGAGATGTGCACGTGATCCTTGTGGTTCTCGGTGAACGAGCCGCGGTCCTCCATTTTGCGCCAGCCCAGCTCAGGGTAGTAAGTCGACCAGATCCGCTGATTCCAAATCACGTACATGATGCCTAGGCGTCGCGCGACCTCCCCATGATTGGCGGTGATCCACCGGGTCGCTCGGGACACCTGCTTGCGGTCGCGGGCCTTGCGGGAATCCATATGCCAATCGATGGCGCGACCCTCTTTGTGCTCCGAGCGCCGTCCGCGTGAGCACGCCCGAGATATGCCCGACGACGATCCACCCCAGGTCTGAATCAGCAGCCGCAGCAGCGCCTTGGCACCGGGTTTGGCCGTCGGATCGCAGGTCGATTGCGGCTGATAGCCCAAATGGGCATCGATCTGATGGTTGGCCAACGCTCGCGGCGGCGGCGGTGTCTTCGCCTCACCGGTCGGCGCGGCGAACGCCATGAGACTGATAGAAAGGACGCCCGCCATGGCGATACGGATCAGCTGTCGCATGTCGCCTCCAATCCCACGGTGAGGCACACCTTACGGGCTAGCAGCTACCTCTGACTCCACAATCTCCAAGACCTGATCCCCATACCGCTCCAGCTTCGCCTTGCCGACTCCGCTGATCTCGGCCAGCTCCTCCAGCGTGCCCGGACGCGAATCCGCGATCCCCACCAACGTCGCATCAGGAAACACCACATACGCCGGAACCGACGCCGCCCGTGCGGTCTCGGCGCGCCAGGCCCGCAACCGCTCGAAGAGTTCCCGATCCGCATCGCTCAAACGGACCGCGGCCGCCGAACGGGAGCGCTTCTCCCCCGCCTCGGCCCGGGAGCGCTTCGAGCGCGGCGCCTCCATGATCGGCTGCTCACGCATCCACAACTGCTGCTCACCGCGCATCACACCCCAGGACGCATCAGTCAGCTCCAAGGTCGNNATCGCCAATGCCGAAGGTGGACAGTTCGTCGTGGCCCCACTGCTCGATCTTCTCGGTGCGTTTGCCGCGCAAAATGTCGATCAGATGCACCGCCCCGAAACTCTGATTGCGCTCCCGGCGCAGCCGCACGATCGTCGACAACAACTTCTGTGACGCGACCGTACCGTCCCACGACTGCGGCGGATTCACACACGTATCGCAGTTGCCGCACGGCCCGCTGGGTTCACCGAAGTAGTCCAAGATCACTTGACGTCGACACCGCAGCGTCTCGCACAGCCCCAGCATCGAATCCAGGTGTCGGCCTTGCAGCCGTTTGTGCTGCTCATCGCCGTCAGACCCCGCGATGAACTGCCGCTGCTGCACCACATCGGCCAGCCCGTAGGCCATCCAGGCGGTGGCGGGCAGACCGTCGCGTCCAGCACGTCCGGTCTCTTGGTAGTAGCCCTCGATGCTCTTAGGCAGATCCAGGTGCGCCACGAATCGCACGTCGGGTTTGTCGATACCCATGCCGAACGCGATGGTGGCCACCATCACCACGCCGTCCTCGCGCAGAAACCGGTTCTGGTGCTTCGATCGCACCGCCGACGGCAACCCTGCGTGGTACGGCATCGCATCGATCCCGGCTTTGCACAGTGCCTCGGCGGTCTTCTCCACCGACGCCCGCGACAGGCAATACACAATGCCGGCGTCCCCGTCGTGCTCGGCGCGGATCAGCTCCACCAACTGCTTGACCGGCTGCTGCTTGGACTCGATGCGATAGCGAATATTGGGCCGATCAAAGCTGGAAACGAACACCTTGGCCGCGTCCAACCCCAGCCGCTCGGTGATCTCCGCGCGCACTGCCGGAGTCGCGGTCGCCGTCAACGCAATGCGAGGCACCTGTGGCCAACGCTCCCCCAGCATTGACAAGCGCAAATAGTCCGGACGGAAGTCGTGACCCCATTGCGACACACAGTGCGCCTCATCGATGGCGAATAGCGCGAGCTGCAGCCGGTCGAGGAAATCCTGCGTGGCTTCCATCCCCAGCCGCTCAGGCGCCAGATACAGCAGGTCAAGTTCCCCCGCCACCGCGGACGCCTCAGTCGCGCGCCGCTCGTCGATCCCCTGACTGGAGTTGATGAACCCGGCCCGCACGCCGAGCGCTTCCAACGCAGTGACCTGGTCATGCATCAACGCGATCAGCGGCGAGACCACCACCGCAACACCAGGACGCAGCAGCGCCGGAATCTGATAACACAGCGACTTGCCCCCACCGGTAGGCATCAGCACCAGGGCATCTCCCCCACCGCTCACCCGGTCGATGATCTCGGCCTGATCCCCGCGGAACTCGTCATAGCCGAAAGTTGTCCGCAGTACGTCGAGGGCAGTGAGTTGGGGCACGAGGGTCATGGTAGGCGGCGGTAGTGACGGTGATTCATCAAGATCACGCGACGCCGACCGCAGCTGGGGCGAGCAGGTGCTTTTCCACAGCCCCTCTTGTTTGAATCGTGAGCGCACCTCAAGAATCGCAGTCGTCGAAACCCACTCCATCGACGAGGAGATTCATGAAGAGCCTGGCCGTTCTCGCCGTACTCGTCCCCGTGCTCGCATTCAGCGCCGGCTGCACGAGTTCCGCACCGCCAGTCGCCCCAACACCAACCACACCCCAACAGGTTCGAACCCTGTGGACGTTGCCGACCAATCTCGTCGGGACACCAGAAGTAGTCGGCGACACCATCGTCAGCTACCTCCGGGAGAAGAATCAGCTTCGAGTCGCAGCATGGAACCTGACTGATGGACGCGTGCTGTGGAGTGCCGATGCCGAAACCAGCGGGCAGACTCCTGGCATGCAACTCAACGTCGACACCGTCACTGTCGACGAGAAGTCCTACGTGGCCTACCTCACCAAACAGAGTGCGGGGACCTGGCGTGAGTTGGTCATCGCTGACGTTCGCACCGGGCAGCAAAAGGCACCCACTCCGCTGACCGTGTGGCCGTCTTCCAGCCCCTACTCCTGTTCCGACGACAATGCCTTCTGCATGCAGGGCTATCGCGAATCGGCGCCAAACAAGGAGATGAATCTGCGAATCGACCCACTCGCACCCTCACTGGCCACCGACCACTCGGACGGAGTCCCCGCCGGTTCTCGGGGGTTGGGGCAAGACATCTTCTCAACCAGCCATCGCTCTCCGAAAGGGGTCGAGAAGCTGGGGCGTATGGCGAACGACCAAGTGGTCTGGCAGCGCCCCTACACCGATGTCTTCGGCAAGGGCGCCAGTTCCGACTACGGTTGGGAATGGGTCGAAGCCCACGACGGCATCATCGTCGGGCTCGGCGCTCCCCAGCAATGCCACGCAACGCATAAGTCGGGCAAGTGGGCCATGACCTGCGACTTCGCTCTCGGGCGCGTGGTCGGGCTAAACCATGACACGGGGGCCACCGTGTGGTCCATGAATGGCGGCAGTTCCTGCCCCACCGCGTCGCTTGAGGAGATCTCCACAGCTGACCGGATCATCGCTTGTCACAGCACAACAGCTAAGGCGACCTACACCGAGAAGAGAGGTCGGTGGGCGCTGAAAAGCAGGATGGACCGGACCGAGTTGATCGCCCTCAGCCAGCAGACCGGCGAAGTCCTTTGGCGCACCGACCTCGGCACCGAGACCGGCGAAGGTTCGGACAACAACTTCGTGACCTCTCGCGATCGCATGGTGCTGACGACCAACAAAAAGACCATGGTCTATGACTTGGCGACCGGCACGGCCACTTCTGCCGACGCCGCGTCACGCTTCATGTGTTTCCGGGACCGTCCAACCTTGAAGCTCCACTGGTTGGGCAGCAAGGGCCGCACCGAGTACACCATCGGTGAGGATGTCGAGCCTTGTGACCGCAATGGCAAAGCGGTCAAGGAGATCCCCATCGACTGGGTTCCCGCAGCTGGCGTCGACGCTGGTGACGGCCGCTGGCTACTGCCAACTCGTGGCTCCATGACGTTGGTGAAGCTGGTCTGACACCGATTCGACCACCGCTCCGACAGGCGACCTAGCCTGATTGCCGATGACGCGGGAACGCCTCATGCAGTTCCCACTGCACATCGGCGATCTCGTCAACACCCAACGGTCCCGGTTCGCCGAGCATTGCAATGAGCTTCTTGGGCCACATCACCTGAACGTCCCGCACTGTGAAGGACCCGCCGATAACCGGCCAATCAGCATCAACGAAGCACAGCACACCGCACACGGCCACGTCGGGCCGATGGGCGAGGGCGTCACGAACCAACGACAGTTGCTTATGCATCCCCTCTACGAGCTTGGTGCGTTCGCGTCCGCCCACGTATAGCCACTCCCTGCGAGGGCCGAAGGGCCACCCAGTCACCTGAAGCTTGGGGCGAGCATCTTCGTAGCGCTTGGCGTCGACCACAAATACTCCGGACGGGCACACAACCAGGTGGTCGATGTTGGCCCGAGTCTTGGGAATGGCACGGTCGTTCAATACCCGCAGCTGATCGCCTGCCTTCTTGGCAAAGGCCTGACCGAGCTGTTCCTCACCAACGGCACCCTTTGACCACGCGGTCGTTGACGATGGGTCGTCGAACGCTGCCAGCAGAAACCTCCCCAGCCGCGGATGGCGAGCCTGAACCCGCTTCTGGCGTGCTTCGTGACGCCGTTGAAACTCAGCCGCCGCCGAGGCGCCGGCCACGCCGTCCACCGCCTCAAGGCTCGGCGCGGACTCTGTGATGGGATCACGGGGGGCGGGCAGTTCTTCCGATGGCTCTGATCCAGCGGCGGGCTCAGCGCAGGCCTGCTGAGGTTCACAAGACACACACGCGACAGTCCTCGCACTGCGGTCGTAGTCGGCAAGTGTTCCGGCATCGATAGCGGCGCCACATCGCGCGCAGGTGCCGGCATAGCGCAGCCTCATACGTTTAACGACCGGTGGCGATGGCGTATCCGGGTTCACGGCACACATTCAACCCAAACGCCCGCTGCTCCCGTTCACTTCGAGGGGCAAACCGCTGCATCAATCCGTTTGATTCGCCACTCACCGAGATATCGCACCGACGGTGTCAGGGCCACCTGCGAAGCTATTCAGCAGCAGGACCATCGAGGCGGAAACTCCGATGCCTGTGAGCCGTGCAACGAAAGGGCGACCATGTCTTGGCACCACGCAGATCTCGCTGGTCTCGACCTGGAGACCACCGGCACCGACCCCGAAACCGCACGCGTCGTCACCGCGTGCATCGGTCGCCTCGACGAGGAGAGCTGGACGGCCGGCAATTGGCTGCTGCGCCAGGACGCCCCCATCCCCGAGGGCGCAATCGCAGTGCATGGCATCACCACCGAGTTCGCGAATACCCATGGCGAGGATCCCAAAGCCGCCTTGGCCGCGATAGCCGACGAGATCTATGCGCACTGGGCGTCCGGGCGCCCGCTGGTGGTTTTCAACGCCCCCTACGACCTCACCGTCTTGGATCGCTGCCTGTCCCGCGAAGGCCTCGGCAACCTGGACGTCCGCGGGCCGGTCATCGATCCCCGGGTCATCGACAAGCAGTTCGACAAGTACCGCAAGGGCAAGCGTACTCTCACCGATATGTGCGCCCACTACGGCATTGCCTTCTCTGCCGACGAAGCCCACGGCGCCGAGGCCGACACCAAAGCAGCCTGCATGTTGGCCCGCCAGTTGAGCCACCTTGCCACCGGCAATGGACGCACCACCGTCGGCGACTTGGACTTTGACGACCTTCACCGCTCGCAAGCCACCTGGTACCGCGACAACATCAACGACTTCGCAGCCTGGGCCAAGCGCCAGGGCCGACCGCTGGACGATGCCAACACCGATTGGCCGATCCGCTGAACGCACGACTGCGACGCCAGGAACATCACTGAAAGCGCCCACGTCCAGAGCTCGTCGATGCCGCACCGGACCCAAACCTGCAAGACTCTTCTCGCAGTGCGCATCGCACCAAGGGAGGCAGGCACACTCCAATGATCGGTTTCGCGGTAATCGACAATGCCGACCCCACCGAGGTCGCCGTCTGGCTGGTGAGTCGGACCGGCGCCGAGGAGGTCAACAACACCAATGCGGTGGTTGTCGATCCGCGCCAGCCCGATTGCGAGGCCACCATCGCTGCGCTCGTCGCTGATCGCGTCGTGCTGCTCACCGCCGGCTCCACTCCCATTGGGCTCCCACTGAACGCCGAGTCGATGACCACCGACGACCTCGCTGCGTTGATGAAGGAAACCGACGCCCGGTACGAGCGGGTGCTCGCCGCAGTGAACGCCTACGCCGTGCACCCTGATCCGAAGACCGGCAAGCCTCCGACGAAACCGCGGCCCTTGGTTCCGCCATCGCCACCGGCCCATCCTCGCGAGGGCGCCTTCCAAGCCAAAGAGAACAGCGCCCCAGCCCGAGCGTTGAGCACAGCGAACTATCTGCGCAGCGTGTGGACGGCCTGGCTCGACATTGAAAGCGAACGCAAACGGCGAGCTCGCACCAAGACCGGAGAGCTGTGGATGATGCCCGAGGAATTCGCTGATCCCAACATTGCCGAGTTTCCTGAGTCCTTCATCGCCGGAGTTGAGGTCCAGCCATGCTGAACTTCACCGCCATCGATTTCGAGACCGCCAACTCCTACTGGGGTTCGCCCTGCGCGGTGGGTGTGGTGAAGGTCAGCAACGGCACGGTCGTCCACCAGCAAGCGATCTACATGCGACCACCCGAGGCCCGCGACTACTTTGAGCCGCGCAACACCGCCATCCATGGCATCACCGCCGATCAGGTCGCGGACGCACCACGCTGGCGCCAGGTTCTGCCTGACCTTCTCGACCTCATCGGAGATGATCTCGTGGTGGCCCACAACGCCTCTTTCGACACCGGCGTGGTACGCCACGCCTGCGACGCCGACCAGATCGAAACGCCGAACCTGGAGTTTCTGTGCACGCTGGTCATGGCGCGGCACACCCTCGATCTCCCCGCCTACCGGCTACCCCACGTCGCAGCCGCGCTCGGAGTCACGATGGGCGCCCACCATGATCCACTTGCCGACGCCCAAGCCGCCGCTGGCATCACTATGGCACTGGCGCATCGGGTCGGAGTATCCACCGTGAACGACCTCGCGTCCTGCTGCCAGGTCCACAAAGGACGCATCGGTACCGGTTTTTACCGCGGCTGCACCCGCATCCACACCAGTTCACGCTCCTACGCGGCCGAAGGTACCCCGGGGAACCCGAAAGACATCCCAGCACCCAACCCGGACGCCGACCCTGCCGGCGCCCTCTTTGGGCTTTCGATCGTGTTCTCCAGCGGGCTCGACTCGATGACCCGCGAGGACGCCTGGCGCGCCTGCGCCGAGCTGGGCGCCATCCTCCAGAAGGGCGTCACGAAGGCCACCAATATCTTGGTCGTGGGTGGCGCTGGTCCGGCCTATCTGCGTCCGGGCATCAAACCACACAGCAAGGAAGCCAAGGCCCTCACCCTGCAGCAGGCTGGCCAAGATATTCGCGTGGTGGGCGAAGATGAGTTCCTTCGGCTCCTAGCAAGCTGAACCCGAACGCCCCTGCGCCCACTCCAAGAACTGCGAGATGGCAAAGATCGGCTTGCCGAACTCCCGGGCTTTGCGCGCCTTTCCCGAGATCGAGCACACATCGGCAGCAACCAACACCTCACAGCGGGTTTTGGTCACCGCCCCCACCGGAACCAAACCCAGTTCGACGGCCATCGCCTCAAGGTCCTCACGATCCAAAGCTCGACCGGAATCATCCTG
>DMIX01000305.1 GCA_003451975.1 Propionibacteriaceae bacterium | reverse complement strand
GTGGAAGGTCCTTTGGGAACCGCCCAGGACTTGAGTACACCGTCCACCTCCAATCGAAGGTCGTAATGCAGTGTCCGCGCCTGGTGCTTCTGGATGACGAAGATCGGCTGCTCCGCTGGGACCTGCACGCCACCCTCCGGTTCCGCAGTGCGTCGGAAATCCCGTTTCGCCCGGTAACTCGCCAGCAAATCCTTCGCAGTCATATTCCCCCTCCATATTTGAGCATCCGGAACGGTGACCACCTCCACCGTCACCGCCGGATCAGGTCTCTAACGGCTGCGCCACGCTCCCGCTCAGGTGCACAACCTTCGGGGGCGTGGAGGGACCAGAAACGGTGGGGTCGTATACCTCTCGCCCCATCGGCCGGACACGCAGCTTCCCCATGGAGGCGAGGAGGACACGCTCGCGCGCCACGGCCGCATACTCCGGCATGATCTCTGCGCCCGCCGCGCGACGGCCGTGCATCAGCGCCGCGATTGCTGTCGAGCCGACGCCCATGAACGGATCGAACACCCAATCGTCGCGGTCAGTCATGGCAAGGACGAGCCGCTCGATGAGCTCGACCGGGAACTGGCACGGGTGGATCGTCTTCTCGACGTGATTGGCCTTGACGTTGGGGATCTCCCAGACGTCTGAGGGGTTCTTGCCCAGCGGGTTGCCCGAAAGCTCGCCCTTGTTCGGCCCTTTGAAGTGCCGTTTCTGCGGATATTTCTGCGGCACGCGGACCGCATCGAGGTTGAAGGTGTAATCGTTGCTCTTGGTGAACCACATGATGACCTCGTAACGGCCCGAGAAGCGTTTACTCGCGTGCAAGCCATGCCCGAAATGCCAGACGATGCGGTTGCGCAAATGCAGGCCGAGCGATGCGAAAATGGGATAGAGCACGACGTCGAGGGGAATGATTTCACCGTTGTCGACGTAATTCCCAACCTGCCAGCAGATGCTGCCGCGGGAACTCAGCACGCGCACGCACTGGTCGATCACCGCGCGCTGCTGCGCCAGGTACTCGTCGAGATGCAGGCGCGTCTCGTAGGCCTTACCCAGGTTGTAGGGCGGTGACGTGACGACCAGTTTCACAGAACCGTCGGGCATTTGCCGCAGCAGATCGAGACAGTCTCCTGCAAACAACACGAAGTCTGCGGTTGGGTCGAATTCCGAAACGATGCGCACGCTCATTTGCAGCAGTCTCCTTGAAGCCGGCGAGAGGTCTCGACCATCCATTCACCCCGATTGTACTTGAAGTCGCTGAAGATGGCAAAGACGCGTACCGGAATACACCGCGAGGGTTCCAGATGATTGCGGGACCCGCCCGCGCCTGGGCGCTTTCGGAAAGAACGCCCAGGCCGGAGACCGTTCCGGAGTACAGATTTCATCCCCGTTACCGCCACGGCAGGTTAGCGATGGGCGGCAGCGACCCGGTGTGTGCGGGGGAAGCACTCCCGTCGCCCATCGCCGACACAACCGGCCCGTCCGTGTTGTTGCCCTCATTGCTTTCACGCACCGCGCCCCAGGTCGTGGCGTAGTTCACCGAATCCACATAGACGTACACATCCTGCCCGACCGGCAGCGGCGGCTGGCTGCTCAGACCCGCGAAGCAGTACGGATCCGCCGGGACTCTGGTTAGAATTAACGGCGCGTTCGGCGGACACAGACCGGCACAGCGAGTGCCCGCTAGCGCAGCGAGATTCTCGGCGCGAGATCGAACATCCCATCGCCAGCGAAGAGCCCGGTCAACGGTGCGGCATCGACGGCCAGCACCCGGCTGTTGGCGAAAAACGGGAAATCGAACGTCGTCGGATCGCCCGCGCCCTTGCCGGGAATCGGCATCAACCGGGCGGTCAGCGGTTTCGCCAGTCGCTGGGCCAGCGCGGCCACGTCGAGGAGAACGCAGGCCAACGCCTCGCGGCTCGTATCGCCCGGCAGCGGGACTGTGTCCAGCCCGGTGCCACACACCGCGGAGTACATGAGCAGATCTTTGACCGACAGCGTGCCCTCAGCCGCTCGTTTTGCCAGCGTGCTGTCCTCCAGAACCGGCAACATCAACCCATTGAACCCCACTTTGGGGTAGTGCGCGCGGTCCAACGCGTCGGCAATGAACGCCGCCCCGGCCAACGACCCGTGCAGACCAACCGACGCGACGCCAAGCCGTTCGATCGCCGTTCCAAGCGATTCGGATTCCGCCGGGAACGGCGCGAGCGTAAAATCGATACCGTTGAAGCCCACTCCGAACGACTTACTCAGCGCCTCGCCGATTCGAGACAGGGTCCGCGCGTGGCATTCGATGCGTTCGATAAGCCCCTGGCGTGCTTCCGCCAGAGTGCCCGCCTCTTTGAACGCCTGCACCGCCAGGCCGGCGGCCTCCATCGCGAGGGCGAAACACGGCTCGTCACCCTCGTGATACGCCGCAGGGAAGAAGGGACCGCCCGGGGCAACGTTGGCGAGCGCAGTGAAGTAGAGATTGCCAAACCCGTTGGGATCGAGCGTCGCGGCTTCCTGGATGACGCGCGCACAAGATCGCACCGCCGGCAAAGAGACACCCGTGGCCGGTGAAGCAATGACGCCCGACATGAAGGTGTTCTCCGTTTCGGCCAGCACGGGGGGTATGGCGTCGTAGCTCTCCTGGACATCCGGCAGCGCCGGACCGAGTGCGACGTAGCTGCATCCCGCGTCTGCAGCAGCCGTTTCCAGCGCACGCGCGTAGGCGACGACGGTGTCCGGCGCCAGGTTAGGCAGCAGGAGCGGGAACGGAACCGTCGCCAGACGTGCCGACTGCACGGCATACCCGTTACTCTCAAAGGCATCGCGCGCTCCCTTGACGAAATCGCGCAGTTGTGCAAACCTTGCCGTATCGATGGCGACCCCGGGGTTCATAAAATACGTGATCGATCGAATATTCATCGTTTTCCTCCGGTGAACGCCTGGTGTCGTCTCCTGTCGACAAGAAGAAGACATGCGTACGATCCTTGTAGGTCACGTTTTCAACGTGACAAGTCCGTTTTGTGCGCACAGCCCGGAACTTGAAGGCGCGCCCTTTATGCCAGACCATACCAATCTGCCACGGTTCGGTCCCACGCATGGTACGTGCAGGAGCATCAGGACCGGCACAGCGGCGGTGGCGCCAGCGATTGGCCTAGCCGCGAGCGTGGCCTCAACTGTGGTCCAATTTCTAACACGAACCCGGCCGGCTGTCAAACACTCCTTCTCACCTGGATGCGGCGCACAGCCACTCTAATGTATCTCTAACAAACCTTTAAGTTGACCTTAATGTTGTCCCCATATACTCTGGAGAGAATTGTAGAATCAACTACATTTGCGTGAGGATGGGGGGTATCAAATGGATCAGGGGATTCGCGCGGTTAATGAGAGAGTGCAGCGCGAGAGTGCGTTTGTACAAGACCTGCAGGCCGAGGTGGGCAAGATCATCGTCGGGCAGGAGGGGCTAGTCAGCCGGTTGATCATCGGGCTGCTCGCGGACGGTCACATTTTGATCGAGGGTGTGCCCGGTCTGGCCAAGACCCTGTCGGTGAAAACGCTGGCCGACGCAATCCAGGCC
>DMIX01000385.1 GCA_003451975.1 Propionibacteriaceae bacterium | reverse complement strand
GCCCAGGGACGCCAGAGCGGTGATCGCCTCATCAGGGGCGGCCCGCGCTTGGCAGGGGAACGCCCAGGGACGCCAGAGCGGTGATCGCCTCATCAGGGGCGGCCCGCGCTTGGCAGGGGAACGCAGTGCATCAGTGTCTCCGGTTGGCTGAGCGGGCTGGTACGGCCATCTCGAGACCGCTGCCTTAGTGGCTACCTAGATCGGTTCGAATCCGGCTTTGGCGCTGAATCGTTGCGCCACCGTCACCGCCATGGGACGCACCATTGCAGCGATTGTTGCGGCCTGGGCATGGGTTGGGTTTTCGGAGTTCCGCCGCAATCAACTGCTGTTGGCCCAGCTGTGGGTCGATCACTAACGCTCCCTCGGCGTGGAGTTTCCCGGCACCCCGCTTCATGCCGCGCTATGGCTGGCGGGGACATCGCACCCGCCTGCCGCCGTGGTGAAATCAGGCTCCGAACGGTGCCAGCCAGAAGCGACCCACCGCGAGGAAAGCCGCTAGCAGCAACAGGACTGTAGGTAGCGCAATCGCCGAGGTCTCTTTACGGCGAATATGGACTGCGATGGCACCGATCATGACTACGACCAGGCCGGTTGCTGCGGTCGGCACCAAGATCGGTGCGATCCCGGTGAGGCCGGGCAAGATCACGCCAAGCCCGCCGAGCAACTCCACGGCACCGATTCCTTTCACCTGGCTGGGGGTGAAGTCCTCGGTCCAGGCCAGGCCTCGTTCAGCCAGCTTCTCCGTGGGTTGAGTGAGCTTCATCAGTCCCGTGGCGATGAAAGCCAGACCCAGCAGCCCGGCGATTATCCAGAGTGCGATTGACATGGTGACCCTTCCCTGGGGTTATGTAAGGCGTTAACTCCAAGCTACGAGCAGATAGTTAAAGATGCAAGTAATCTCTTGTGCGTATCGCGTCACCGGTGAAGACGGGAAGCACTAGCATGACCCCATGGACGACCCCGCAGAACCGCGCTGGCTCACCGCCGAGGAGCGCCAGGCCTGGTTGACCCTGATGGCCGTGGTGATGCGGCTTCCCACCGCACTGGACGCGCAGCTGCGTGCCGAGGCCGACCTCAGCTATTTCGAATACTCCGTGATGGCCATGCTCTCCGAAGGGCCGAACCACACCCGTCGCATGAGCGTGGTCGCCGCTCTGACCGAAGGATCCCTGCCGCGACTGTCGCAAGTGGTCGCCCGGTTGGAGAAGCGTGGCTACATCACGCGCTCTCCAGACCCCGACGATGGTCGCTACACCCTGGCCTCGCTGACCGAGGCAGGCTGGCAAAAGGTAGTGGCCACCGCACCAGGGCATGTCGAGGAGGTTCGCCGCCTCGTCTTCGATCCGCTCAACCAGTCCCAGGTCCGTCAGCTTGCAGCCATTGCCGGACGCATCTCGTCGGCCATCGATCCCCACGAGCGGTTCCTGCGGGAGGTAACAGGGGTCGAGTCGCAGGAGTGAGATCCGACCCCGCCCGGCCCGCCGTCATGACATCACTGACCATCATCGATCCGATTGCCGCGCCCACTTCGGCACGAGTTCGAGCAGCCAACGAACTCAGGAACCCGTTCTGACGCGCCGCCTCAGCGGAGTGCTTCGGGAAGCCGCAGCCTCACTGTGTCGGTGCCCGAACTCAAGCAGCGAACAACAGCCGGGGCTGGGTCGATGAGCAACTCGGGCAGGTCTTCCTCGCCCGCTGCCGTGTCCGGGCGAAAGGGCAGTGCTTCCTCGGTGAGGCTGAACTCAGCATGCACGCCGGGTTTCTCGCCGCGCACATCCAATCGATGCCAGGCGCCCGCCAAGTGCACCGCAATGAGGCCGTGAAGGAAGAACTCTTCACCCGCGCGCAGCCGCTGATAGCACAGCCCCGTGGGAATGCCAGAGCGTCGTAGCAGTGCCGCGGCGAGATGGGACTTCGCGTAACACAAGCCAGTGCGGTGGGAAAGCACGTCGCTGGCGCGCAGCGTGACGATGTGGTCGCCGGCGTCGGTGGAGTGTCGTATCTGGTCGCGCACGAAGCCGAAAATCAGCTGAGCGTGCTCGACGACACCCGTAGCCTCGGCTACCACCTGCGAGTGGAGTCTCACCACCCCAGGATGCTCGCCGTCAATGACCGACGAAAACCCCAGATACGACTCCGGGGAGACCCGTTCGGGGACCAGCATGAACCGATCGTAGGACCGTCCGCCGGGTGCCGCGGTAACTGGACGCTAACAATCGGCGAGCATGCTGGGACACCTCAAGACAGGAGGGGCGCCATGTTCGCGACGCAGAGCATCAACGGGCATGCCTACCAGTTCGAATCGCTGGTCGACCTCATGGCCAAGGCCACGCCGCGACGCTCCGGTGACGAGCTAGCCGGCTGTGCGGCGACCTCGGAGGCTGAGCGTGCGGCGGCACAGTGGGCGTTGGCCGAGGTGCCGCTGAGCACCTTTCTCACCGAGGCCGTCATTCCCTATGAGACCGATGAAGTCACTCGGCTCATCATGGACACTCACTCCACCGAGGCCTTTGCTCCGGTGGCCCACCTCACGGTGGGAGGGTTCCGGGATTGGCTGCTCCACACCAGCGCCCAGCCGGATGCAGCAGTCACGCTGAGCGCTCTTGCCCCGGGCCTCACTCCGGAAATGGTCGCCGCGGTCAGCAAGATCATGCGCAACCAGGACCTCATCGCTGTCGCGAAGGCCTGCAGCGTCATCACCGGTTTCCGCACCACCGTCGGTCTGCCCGGACGCCTGGCCACCCGGCTGCAACCCAACCACCCCACCGATGATCTGCGCGGGGTCGCCGCCGCCATCCTGGACGGGCTGCTGCTGGGAGCCGGGGATGCCGTGGTCGGCATCAATCCGGCCGGGGATTCCCCACAGGTGACCGCCGACCTGGCGTCCATGCTCGATGAACTGCGCAGGGCCTACAACATTCCGATGCAGTCCAGCGTGCTGGCTCACATCAGCACGACCATCGGACTCATCGAAGCCGGCGTCCCGATCGACTTGGTGTTCCAGTCCATCGGCGGCAGCGAGGCGACCAATCGATCCTTCGGGGTCACCATCGACCTGCTGCGCGAAGGCTACGAAGCCGGGCTTTCGTTGAACCGCGGCACCGTGGGCAACAACGTCATGTACTTCGAAACCGGACAGGGCTCATCGCTGAGCGCCAACGCCCACCTCGGTACTGGTGGGCATCCGGTCGATCAGCAAACCCTGGAGGCTCGCGCCTACGGGCTGGCCCGGGAGTTCAAACCACTGCTGCTCAATACGGTGGTCGGTTTCATCGGACCGGAATACCTCTACGACGGCAAGCAGATCATTCGAGCCGGGCTGGAGGACCACTTCTGCGGCAAACTGCTCGGCGTCCCGATGGGTGTCGACGTGTGTTACACCAATCACGCCGAAGCCGACTTCGACGACATGGACACCCTGCTGACGCTGCTGGCCGCAGCTGGCGTGAACTTCGTCATCACCGTGCCCGGTGCCGACGATGTGATGCTCGGCTACCAGAGCCTGGCCTACCACGACGCTCTGGTCGCCCGGCAGGTGCTGGGCCTACGCGCCGCCCCGGAGTTCGAGCAGTGGCTGATCGAGCAAGGCATCGCCCAGGCCGACGGCAGCATCCACGGCCTCGAGCTGGGCCAATCCCGGCTCGCCGCGTTGGCAGGAGGCACCCGATGAGCACTCCGATCACTCCCGAACCCCACGACCTGTGGGCACCGCTGCGTGCTACCACCCAGGCCCGGATCGGGCTGGGTCGGGCCGGCAGGTCGCTTCCCACCAGCGCAGTGCTCGATCTGCAGGCGTCGCAGGCTGCCGCGCGCGACGCGGTTCATGTGCCGCTGGATGTCGCCGCATTGTTCCCCGGGCTTACCCGGATGGGACTCGGCGAGCCCATCCTGCTGACCAGCAAGGCCGCAGATCGCAGCATCTACCTGCGCCGTCCTGATCTGGGACGCGAACCGGCCCAGCTCGACACGCTGCCCACCGACGGTGCCCAGGTGGCTCTGGTGATCGCCGACGGGTTGTCGTCCAAGGCGGTCGCGGAGCACACCGTGGCCATGGTGCAGGCGCTCGTCACGGAGTTGTCGGAGTTCACCATCGCGCCCCCGGTGATCGTCACCCAGGCCCGAGTGGCTATCGGTGACTGGATCGGTCAGGCGATGGGAGTCGACACCGTACTGGTGCTGATCGGAGAGCGTCCCGGGCTTTCGGTGGCCGACAGCCTAGGCATCTACCTCACCCACAACCCGCGGCCAGGTCGAAACGATGCCGAACGGAACTGCATCTCCAACATTCATCCGCCTGAGGGACTCAGCTACGCAGCGGCAGCGGCAACTGCGGCTCGGCTGGTCCGCGGCGCTCGGGCGCTGGGGCGTTCCGGGGTTGATCTGAAAGACACCGCCGAACCGGCTGCCCTCGACAGCTAGTCACCCCGCGTTGGCTGAGCCTGACGAAGCCTGAGCTTGACGCTGGATGAGCCTGTCGAAGCCCGAGTGTGCTCAAACCTGAGCTTGACGTTGGCTGAGCTTGTCGAAGCCCGCGGGTGTGCCCTTCGTCAAGCTCAGGGTACGGAGAAGGGCCGAAGCCTCTCGGTTCCGGCCCCCACCCGTACGGAATCAGCGCAGCTCGCCGGAGTCGTGCAGGCCGTCCAACTCGGCCAGATCGTCCGGGTTGGGACCATCGAGCAGCCCACCGGTGATGGCGTACTCCTCTTCGGGTGAGAGCACCAGGCGCTTGCGTCCGGCAACTCCGAAGTAGATCAACGCGAGCACGTACAGCCCGGCCACGGTGTAGATGGCTGCGGTGTAGGCCGGGTTCATCAGCACACCGACGAAGATCGCCGCCGACAGCACCCCGGCGAAGATCGCGCCGGGAATGCCAAAGGCACTGCGGTGCGGACGCGACGCGTGCGGGAACCGGTAGCGCAGCAGCACGAACGAGGTCATCTGCAGGATGTAGGCCACCACCGCGCCCCACACCGCCATGTTCAGCACCACCGAGCCGGCGGTCTCGCCACCGAACTGCACGATGAACAGCGCCAGAAATCCGATCAGCGCGCTAACCACCAGAGCGATGTAGGGCGTCTTGCGGGCGCCGGTCAGCGACAGGAACTTGGGGTAGTAGCCGGCCCGTGACAGCGAGTACATGTTGCGTCCGGCAGCGAACATGATGCCCTGAACGCTGGCCAGCAGGCCGACTAACGCGAAGGCGGAGAGGATTGCGGCAATATTGCCTGGAATGATCGCGCTGAAGCCATCCAGCAGCGGCTCGCCGCTGGCACCGGCCGCGGTGGAACCCAGCACCGCCGGGTTCAAGATGACGACGATCGCCGCGGTCAGGATCAGAGTGATCATGCCCCAGCGTCCGGCCTTGGGGATGTCGCGTTCGGGGTTGTGAGCCTCTTCGGCGGCTAGCGGGAGTTCCTCGATACCCAAGAACAGCCACATTGCGAACGGCATCGCGAAGAGGATCGGTGCGATACCGAACGGCAGGAATGTCGAGTTGCCGGCCTCAGGAGCGATATCCCACAGGCTGGCGAAGTTCACGCCGCCCGCAGCGAGCGCCATGATGCCGAACAGCGCCAGGATGCTGATCGAGATCACCGAAACGATGACGGCGAACTTGAAGGACAATTCCGCGCCGGCGGAGTTCAACAGCACGAAGATTCCGTACAGCACCAGCCACCACACCCAGGCGAAACCGGCGTCGATCAGGCTGGGCCCGCCGAGTTCAGCCACGATCGCATCGGCGTACTGGGCGGAGAAGTAGATCACCACAGCGGTCGTCATCACGTATTCGATGGTCTCCGCCAGCCCGGTAACGAAGCCGCCCCAGGGGCCCATGGCCGCCCTGGCGAAGGAGTAGGCGCCACCGGTGTGGGGCATCGCAGCCGACATTTCCGAGATCGATTCGATCATGGCGATGTACATGGCGATGACGATGCCGGCAGCGATCAGGAATCCGCCCCACCCGGCCACTGCGATACCTGCGTTCCAGCCGGAGAAGTCGCCGGAGATGACCGCTGCGACGCCGATGCCCCACAGCCCCCAAACGCCGGCACTGCGCTGCAACTGTCGCTTGTCGAAGTAGCCTGCCTCGGCCCGCTGATAGGTGACTCCGGACACTGATACTTCTGACGCGGTGGTGTCTACCGGGTCCTTTTCAGCGGTTGTGCTCATCTGTTCCTCCGTGTTTCGTCCAAGAAAGAAAGGAGGGCGCCGCAGGAGTCGGCGCCGATGAGTGGACGCTAGACCCGCAGTGGAGCGCGAAGCCCCTTGTCCCAGGGGGGTAATGAGGTCGTAACTGCGGGTACTCAAGCCGTAACAATGGGGTGGGGCGAGGGCCTCGCCTGACGTTGGAGGTGAGCACTGGCCGGGTCCATCGGCGGGTGTGATCTACCCTTGGCCGGCCTTCAGTGGCGCTGTTCGGGCAAAGGCTCGAACGACCACTCAGGCGGTTGGTGTGGTGCTGACGTTGACCGCAACCACGCCGAGCACGATCAAGGCGATGCCGCCCAGCTTGACCGGGGTCATCGACTCACCAAGCCAGAGGTAGCCGATGATGGCGATCACGGCCGTCCCGACGCCTGACCAGATGGCATAGGCGATGGAGACATCCATCTTCTTCACCACGATGGTGAGCAGCCAGATGGCGAGCAGGTACCCGGCGACGACAACCGCCGTCCAGCCGAGGTTGGTGAATCCCGCCGCGCGGGGCAGTAGTGATGTGGCGCCTACTTCAACCAGGATCGCAAGCGTGAGCAGTGCGAACGCGATGGGCATCGAAATCTCTCCTTAGAAATGTAGCAGTCGCTACATATTGAAACTGTAGCACCCGCTACACTGAATGGGAAATGGGTGCGCGTCGTGAAGAATTGGTGGAACGAGCAACGGACTGGGTGCTCGGCAACGGACTGCTGGGTCTGAGCCTGCGGCCGTTGGCAGCCGCACTGGGAACCAGCGATCGAATGCTGATCTACCACTTCGGCAGCAAAGAGCAACTGATCGTTGATGTCCTTCGATGCTCCGCTGAGCGCTCCGCTGCCGAGTTGCGCTCGCTGGCACCGTCGCTCTCCCCCCACCAGGCAGTGTTCGACCAATGGCGCCTGCGCACCACCGAAAGCCAGTCTCAATGCGAGCGGGTTTACGTCGAAGCCTCCACTCTGGGCTTGTTCGGCCAGCAGCCCTATGCCGCCGAGGTGGCGGCGATGAACGCAGTGTGGATGGAAGCCGTTCGCCTGCACCTGGTCGCCTCTGGAGTGCCTGAGGCACGCAGCCGCGAAATCGCTGAATTGGTCGAGGCGACCTTCATGGGCTTCGAGTTGGACCGTCCTTTCCTCAGTGCGCAGCCCCCGGCGCTGGCCGCACTTGCTCAGGCTGTCTCCTCGCTGGCCGCGGCCGAGCCGAGATCGGACGATGCGAATACCAGTGCAATGCCCTGACGGATCGCTCCGGACTCCCGGCGTGGCTATTCAGCGCGCCGGAGCACAAGCTCCGCTAGCCAGCAGCGATGCCAGCCTCGATGAGGGCGGTGGACTGGGCTAGATGCGCCCGAACCGCCGATCCGCCGCCGCGTTTCACTGCCTCCAGGTAGTCGCGGTGTTGGCCGGTGAGACTGCCGGGTGGATAGTCCGGACGGGCATGGGTCAGCAGCAGCAGGATTTCCGAGTCGAGCTGGGCATAGGCCTCGGTGATGCGGGCGCTGTCGGCGACGGCCACCAGCGCTTGGTGGAATCCGGAATGGGCTCGGGTGGTTTGGCCCCAATCCGCGGTCTGCTCGGCATGCTCCAGGCGGGTGAGCGCGGCTTCGATCGGGGCGGTGACCGCCACTGGCCACTGCTCGCCGTGGCGCTCCCGCAGCAGTCGCACGGCTTCGCTTTCCAGGGCGCCCCGCAAGTCCTGCAAGGCGTGCAAACCGTCGACATCGAGCTGCGCCACCCGCGAGCCGCGATAGGGGATCGACTGAACCAGCCGCTCGGCGCTCAGCCTGGCCAGGGCACTGCGGACGGTGTGGCGCGAGACTGCGAAACGCTCGGCCAGGTCTTCTTCGCGCAAGGCGGTTCCTGGTGCCAGGTCGCCGTCCAGGATGGTCGTGCGCAGTCTCTCGGTGACCTCGGAGGTAGCAGTCGGTCCCGGGGCATGATCACGCCGGCGTGGGCACATCGGTGGGCTCCTTCCTTCCGGGGAGCGCCAGTACGGTCAGCCCGGCGGCGATGGCGAGGATGCCCAGAATCGAGGCGGCGGTTAGCTGCTCACCCAAGACGACGACGCCCAGCACGGTGGCCGATGCCGGTTCGGCCAAAGTCAGCGTTGAGACCGTGGTGGCCTTCAGGTGAGCCAGGCCCCAGCCGAACAGCAGGTAGGCGATGGTGGTCGTGATCACCCCGAGCCACAGCGCCAGCGTTGCTCCGGCCGGTGTGGCCAGCCAGGCGGTACCGGCGAACAACAGGACCGGAATGCTCAACACCGCTGCGGTGCCGAAGACCGCCCCCATGGCGTCGTTAGGCTGCCAGCGGTGGGCGAGGAGTTCTTTGCTGGCCAAGGTATAGACGGCATAGGACGCGCCGGCACCGACCGAAGCTGCGATGCCCAAGGGGGTCAGGCCACTCAGCTGCCCGCCGGCCAGGCCGGAGACCAAGGCGACCCCGATGATGGCGAGCACCGTCGCGGCCAGCCAGCGCCGCGAGGGTAATCGCCGATGCAGCAGACCGTCCAGCAGCCCCACGCTGATCGGCGCTGAGCCCAGCGCGAGCACGGTGCCTACCGCAACGCCATTGAGTTCGGTGCCCAGGAAGAAGGTCGGCTGATAGGCCAATACTCCCACCGCTCCGATGCTGACCAAGGCCCAGTCCGGCAGCCGCCCGGTCTGCACTGAACGAGCAGGTCGGCGCTGGTGATGCTGCATCAGCGCGATGATGCCCAGCAGTCCGCCGCCGATCAGGATGCGTGCCGCCCCGACGGCCAGGGGGGAGGCGTCGACGTCCGCCAGCGCCCGGGAGGTCCCGGTGGTGGAGAAGCAGATGGCGGCTACCAACACCGCGAAGATCGCACGCATCGGAACATTGTTACACAATCGGCCCAAGGTTGGACGGTCGTACGCTGCGGGGTGTGACCTGCCTGCCGGAAGCCGTGGCCTGATGCCGCCGCGCTCACCACTGCCGCGCCGCAACGGGCTGGACGCCGCCTGGGTGCGGACCCCGGACAATCTGCCGAGCAGCCGCGGCCGCTGGCAGACCATGGGCGAGTTCCTCCGCGAGCGGCTACCTGGTGTCGCCCCCGTGGCCGAGATGCTGCAGGCCGGTGAGTTCGTCGACCAACACGGTCAGCCCTGGCATGAGCAGGATCTGTTTCGCCCGAATGCCTTCGTCTGGTTCCACCGTCCGCTGGCCTCGGAGGTGCCAGTGCCCTTCGACGTGGCGGTGCGCTACGCCGACGAGCGCATCGTGGTGGTCGACAAGCCGCACTTTCTGGCCACCACCCCACGCGGGGTGCACGTGCGCGAAACCGTGGTGGTGCGGCTTCGAGAATCGTTGAATCTGCCCGACCTCGCCCCGGCGCATCGGCTGGATCGACTCACCGCCGGGGTGTTGGTGCTGACGACCCGTCCGCAGTTTCGGGCGGCCTACGCCGAGCTCTTCCAGCGCGGGCAGGTGCAGAAGGTCTACGAAGCCGTGGCGCCGTTCGACCCGGCTGTTCAGTTCCCGTGTCGAGTGCGAAATCGCATCGAAAAGCGGCGCGGTAGCCTGCAAGCCGAGGTGGTGGCCGGTGAGCCGAACGCCGAAACCAGAATCGAGTTGATCGAGGGGCACGGCGACTTCGCCCGCTACCGATTGACGCCGGTCACCGGAAAGACCCACCAGCTTCGGCTGCACCTGGCCGGGCTCGGTCTACCGATCGTGGGCGATCCGCTCTATCCGGTTGTGCGGGATGCGCTGGGTGACGACTTCGACCATCCGTTGCAGTTGGTGGCTCGGAGCGTGGGCTTCACTGATCCCTATGAAGGAGTTAGCCGACAGTTCAGCAGTCAAGCGACGCTGGACTGGCCGGCGCCCTGATACCTCAGGGTGCCGACGGCGCCATCGCTCCGGAGGAGATCTCCTTCCAATGGGCTGTGAAGTAGTCCAGGCGCTCCACCGCAGCGGTGACCATTCGAGACACCAGGTCGGCATCAATCGACTCCGGTGTCGTGAAGTCCAGCATGCGCAGGAACGCACTCGATCCCTGACGAAAGGCATGGTCAGGATCTGCCAGGAGACCGCCGAAGTGGAAGGTCACGGTGACCGTGGTCTTGCTCACTGAGGTTGCGCAGATCCAATGGTGAAAGTCGCCATTCACTGCGTAGGTGAGTTTTCCCCACTTGATCGCCCGGTCGAGCTCAGTCGCCTGCCGAATCGTGGCATCGAGGGCAGTCACCGTGGCCTCGGCATCGTCGCGGACCTTGGTCAAAAAGGCGGAAAAGGGATCGTCTGTCATGGTGCAATCCATTCGCGTCGTTGGTGCCTCCACACTAAGGACCCGCTCTGACAAACTCAGCCCGGGGTTGCCCGAACCGAGCGCGGGTGTGAATGCGCGCCCACCACTGCTGCGCACTTTATTGCGCGGGCACGCCGCCGAGGCGCGGGTGGCAGGATGGCACGGTGACCCTCCCGCTACGCATCCTGTTCTGCTGGCCGCAGATCCCGAACAACACCGGCGCGACTATGCGCCTGGCTGCGGTCACCGGAGCCGAACTGCACCTGGCCAAGCCCTTCGGCTTCGACATGGATGACGCCAAGCTGCGTCGGGCCGGGGTGGATTACGCCGACAAGTCGGCCACCTATGTTCATGCCTCGCTGGAGGATGCCTATGCCGCGATGCTTCCGGCGAGGGTCTTCGCCTTCACCGCCCACGCCGAAGCGCTCTACACCGACATCGCGTACCGACCTGGAGATGTGCTGCTGTTCGGCCCCGAACCCACCGGACTGGCTGAAGAGGTGCTCGCCGACCCCCGCATCACCGCCCAAGTCCGAATCCCCATGCGCCCGGGCCTCCGCTCACTCAACCTAGCCAACGCCGCCGCCATCGCGGTCTACGAAGCCTGGCGCCAACTAGGCCACCCCGGCGCGTCCTGATCCGGTGAGCGCGCTACATCCTCCACCGACTACGGGGGAAGATGTAGCGCACTAAAGGGTGCCGTGTTACTCGGGTTGCGAGAGGAGCGCGATCTCTTCGGGGGTTAGCTGCAACTCGGCGGCCATCACCGAGTCTTGGATGCTGGTTGGGCGGGATGCGCCGGGGATGGGGATCACGACCGGATCCAGCGCCAACTCCCAGGCCAGGGCGACCTGCTGCGGGCTGACGTCGTGGGCGTCGGCTATCTGGTTGAAGGCCACATGGCGATCGCCGAGCTCGGGGGCGTTGCGGATGCCACCCAACGGGCTCCAGGGCAGGAAGGCAATGCTGAGCTTGGCGCAGTGCTCAAGCTCGACCAGGCTGGAGCGGAACTTCGGCGAGAACTGGTTCTGTACCGACACCAGACGACCGTCGAGAACCTCGACGGCCTCATCGATCTGTGCCACGGACGCATTCGAGATGCCGGCCATCTGGATTACGCCCTCATCGAGCAGTTCCCGAATCGCGCCGACTGATTCGGCATAGGGAACCTGCGGGTCGGGACGGTGGAATTGGTACAGCCCGATCGCG
>DMIX01000309.1 GCA_003451975.1 Propionibacteriaceae bacterium | reverse complement strand
AGCTCTCCGGCGGCATGGCGCAGCGCGTTGCCATCGCGCTGGCCCTCACGGGGTCGCCCAAGATCCTGGTGGCCGACGAGCCGACCACCGCCTTGGATGTGACTATTCAGGCCGAGATCCTCGACCTGCTTCTCGATCTGCGTGATGCCGACGGCATGACGATCCTGTTGGTCACCCACGACCTCGGCGTGGTTGCTGATGTGTGTGATCGGGTCGCGGTGATGTACGCGGGACAAGTGATCGAGACCGGCACCACCGAGCAAGTCCTCACCGGACCTCGCCACCCCTACACCAAGGGTCTGCTGGGCGCGGTTCCTGATCTGGGCGGGTCCAGCAGTCGGCTGGCCGAAGTACCCGGTCGAGTCCCGCTCCCGAAGGACTGGCCCTCTGGGTGCCGCTTCTATGCCCGTTGTTCCATCCACACCGACGAATGCGCGATCGCGGGCCGGCGTCTGCCGATGACCGGCGACGGGCATCCAACGCGTTGTTTGAAGGCCGAGGAGCTCGTCCTGGCCGGATCGGAGGAGAAGTGAGCGAACAGCCGCTGCTCTCAGTCACCGACCTTCGCGTCGAGTATCCCGGCGTCGGTTTTCGGGCGGCACCGTTCGTCGCCGTGGACGGCGTCAGTTTCGAGGTCCAGCCTGGCGAGACCGTGGGTCTGGTCGGGGAATCCGGGTCAGGAAAGTCGACCGTCGGGCGAGCCATTCTCGGATTGGCTCCGGCCGCCTCCGGCAAGATCGTCTTCGGTGGTCACGACATCACCCACCGCACCGCGAAAATTCAGAAGTCCGTCTCGCGGTACCTCCAGGTGATCTTCCAGGATCCCTACAGTTCGCTGAACCCGGCGCGCACCGTGGGTCGGACGATGACCGAACCCTTGGAGATTCAAGGTGGGCTGACTAAGGACTCGGCGATCTCCACCGTCTCGGAGTTGCTGAACTCGGTCGGGCTCCCCGAGGACGCCTCTGATCGCTACCCGCCGAGTTTCTCCGGCGGTCAACGTCAGCGGATCGCGATCGCCCGCTCGCTGTCCATCCAGCCGCAATTGATCATCTGCGACGAGGCCGTCAGCGCCCTCGACCTGGTCACCCGAGCACAGGTGCTCAACCTGCTCGACGACCTGCAACAAGAGCATGCCTTCGGCTATCTCTTCATCGCCCACGATCTGCCGATCGTCACCCACGTGTCCCAGCGCACCCTGGTGCTGTACCGCGGTCGGATCATGGAGCAGGGACCTGCTGCGGAGGTCCATACCAACCCCCTGCATCCCTACAGCCAGATGCTGCTCGCCGCCGTTCCGGTGGCCAATCCGACGGTGCAACGGCAACGGCGAAATGAGCGTCGCGCCACCAGCATCAGCACGGGACAGGCCAAGAGCGCTCCGCTGGACGGCTGTCCCTTCGCTCCCCGCTGCCCCAAGGCCATGGACCCCTGTTGGACCAGCCGACCGGCGGCGGTGCGGGTCGAGCAACGGATCGTGGAGTGCCACCTGTACTCCCCCTCAGTCAATAACCAGAAAGGTGAAACCCCGTGAATCATGACATTCGTACAGGCGCCAGCCTGTACAGCTTCCAAGAGGACTACTACGAGGGACGACGCGACCTCGAGGGGTGCATCGCCGCAGCCGCCGAATGTGGTGCCGAGGGAATCGAGACCATTGCAGAACAGATGATGCCGGGGTTCCCGAAGCTCTCCGAGGAGTTCTACGCCACCTTCGCCGGCTGGATGACGAAGTACCACACGGTGTCGGTCGCCCACGACCTGTTCCTGGATACCAAGAAGTTCCCCGGCCGCATGATGACCTTCGACGAGATGGTCGCCTCGATGCGACGCGACATCGATCACACCGCGAAGCTGGGTGCTTCCAGCATTCGGGTGATCGTGAATACTCCGCCGGAGGTCGTGGAGGCCGCCGCGCCGTATGCGCGTGATGCGGGCGTGAAGCTCGGCGTCGAGATCCATTCGCCGTGGTCGTTCGACTCCGATTGGATCAAGCAGCACCTTGATGTTGCGAATCGGGTTGGCACCGACGTTGTCGGTTGTGTGCCCGACCTGGGCATCTTCGTGAAGCGGTTCCCGCGGGTGGTGACGGAGCGGGCACTTCGTGACGGTGCCGATCCTGCGGTGGTCGCGGAGTGCGTTCGGGTCTACGACGATGGCGAGGATACCCAGGCCCAGTTCGAAAAGGTGGAGGCGTCCGGTGCCGACCCGCTGACCGTCGGATTCGCCCGAATGACGACGCACTACATCTACACCGATCCCAAGAAGCTCACCGACCATGTCGAGTTCATCAACCACGTTCACGCCAAGTTCTACGAAATGCTGCCCGATGGCGAGGAGTACTCGATTCCTTACGACGTCGTGATCGACGCCCTCAAGGCCGGTGGCTATCGCGGNNCCGCCACATTCAGGACGTGGAGACCGTCGACTCCTACGGCCAGGTGAAGCTGCACCAAGACCTGATGAAGCGTTGCATCGCGGCGGGGAACTGAGGAGGAATCACAATGTTCGACACCTACATCATCGGCGAAGGCACAATCCGCAACGTCGAATCCGACGGCGCGGTGACCGGGTTCGCCTTCGACACCCGAATCACGTACTACCGCGGACTGGGGCTGTCCATGGTCGAGCCCTTCGAAGTGGTTCTTGACGGAGTCGCCATCCCTGTGGAGAACCTTCGCTTCACCCTGGGTGACAGGACCTGGACCTTTGCTGAAATGGCCCAGGAGTTCGACGCGCGATGGGAACTCACCGAAACCGCGGTGCTCACCGTGCTGCTCCCCGGAGGGCTTACCGCCGGCGAGCATGAGCTCCAGGTCACCGAAGTGCTTCGGGTCAGCTACCTGCCGTTCCTCTCCCGCACTCAGACCCGGCGCCGGGTAGCGATCGCGGCGTGACCTCCATCACCAGCCTGGTCTTCCACCCGCCCTACGTGGCGCGGGTGGAAGACGGAGATCTCACCTTCGAGCTCGCCGAGCCGTGGTATCGCAGCCTTCCGGTGTCGTGTATCACCGACCTGGAGGTGACCGTCAACGCCGTAGCTGTTCCTCGCGAGAATGTCACGATCACCATCGGAGGGACCACCCGCACCGTGGCCGAGTGCGCCGACGCCTGGGAGGATTTCTGGTTCGTCCAGGATCGTGCCACGGTGCGTCTTCGCGGGGTGTCTGTTGGTGATGAGCTGCGGCTGGGCGTTCACCTGGCACTGCGAATCCCTTACATCATGGTGGGTCCCGCCACGGCTTTGCCCCACCACGCCTTCGGCGAAGAGAATTTCGAGGTAGTCCGATGAAGACCGGCATCACCCTGTACTCGGCGACCAATGAATGGGTCACCCGTCGATACGATCTCGAAAGCCTGCTTGCCGCTGTCGCCGAGCGGGGCATTGGGCCCGGGGTCGAGATCGTCGGCTTTCAGAGCATTCCGACCTTTCCCGATGTGTCTGAGGACTTTGTGCGCGACTGGGATCGGCTGCTCACCAAATATGACCTGGTTCCCACCTGTCTGGGCTCGAACATCGACGTGGCCCAGCGAACCGATCGGCTGCTCAGCGACGACGAGATGATGGCCTCCTTGGAGCGTCAACTCGACACCGCTCACCGACTCGGCTTCGGTGTGGTGCGGATCCAGATCGGTGCCAACGAGAGAGTGATCGAGAAGGTCACGCCGACGGCTGAGAAACGGGACATCAAGCTCGGCATGGAGCTTCACGCGCCCGAAGGAGCGCGGACCCCAGCCATTCTGAAGGTGCGCGCCGCCTATGACCGCATCGGCTCGCCGTGCCTGGGTTTCATTCCCGATTTCAGTGCCACCATGCGCGCTGTGCCACCGGGAGAACTCGACCAGCTGGCGAGTCTCGGGCTTGCTCAGGAGTGGATCGATCGACTGATCGCTGAGTGGGAGGGCACGGGAGCTCCCTTCGAGCGGTTCGGGCGGTTCGCGGCTGCCGCCGCAGCCGACGGAGTGCCCCAGCCGGCAATCGATGCCGCGACGATGGTGTTCACGATGTTCGGTCGGGAACCCGTCGAGAGTTGGCGGGACATCGCCGATCAGATCGTGCATGTGCACGGCAAGTGCTACGGCTTCGACGAATCCGGCAACGAGCCGAGCATCGACTATCCGGCGATCATCAACCTGCTGGCGGACGTGGATTACCGCGGCTGGATCTCGACGGAGTGGGAGGGCCACGTCTTCATGGGGCCGGGCACGGTCGACAGCCTCGATGTGGTTGCCCAGCAGCAGGCGCTGGTGAATCGGGTGCTCGGCGAGCGTGCGTCGCTATGATGCTGGCGATCCACTCCCCGAATTAGGCAGGTTGCCGTGCTACCGATGTCTCCCCAAGATCCGTGGGTGCAGGTTTCGGAGGTGCTGCGCTTGATCCGAACCGGGGAAGCTCAGACCAGGCCGGAAATCGCCGATGCCACCCGCCTGGGACGCAACGTCGTCACTCTCAGGATTCAGGCTGCCCAGGAATTGGGTCTGGTGCGGCCCTCCGGCGACCAGCGCTCTCGCGGCGGACGTGCGGCCGAGGTGTGGGAGCTCAGCGGCTGCGCCGGCACGATCGCAGTCGGCATGGTCGCTGAGAACCATCTCAGAGTGGCGTTGGCGGATCTACGCCTGCAGGTGATCGAGGATCGCCGCATCCCCTGGGATCGACTCGGTGAGCAGGAAGCGACATGCGAGCGCATTGCTGAGGAGATGGATGCGCTGCTGGCCGTCCACCCCACGCCCCAGCTGTGGGGAGTGGGGCTGGGTGTGCTGGCCCCGGTGGATTTCGACAGCGGAAGAAACGCTGACCCCGTCACTGCAGCGACAGCCAGCCCACGCTGGCCGCGAGGCTTCGACTTCCGCGCCTGGTTCGTTCAACGCATGCAGGTCCCGGTCTGGGTGGACTCGGTGTCCAACTTGATGGCTTTGGGTGCTTCCGTCGAGGCGGATGCCCCCGACGACTTGATTGCGGTTCGCATGGAGCAGGGTGTCGGTAGCGGCATCGTCTCCCGAGGTGCGCTGCATCGCGGAGCGGACTGGATCGCCGGCGAGATCAATCACGTCACCGTGAAAGAGGACCCTGAGCGGATCTGCCTGTGCGGAAGAGCGGGTTGCCTGGACTCGTTCGCCGGTTCGTGGGCCATCGAGCTCGATGCGAGCAAGGCGATTTCGCAGGGGCGCGTCACGTCATTGTCGAAGATCTCTCCCAGGCCGCTCACCGCCGACGACGTGGTCGCCGCTGCCGAGTCCGGCGACATCGTCAGCGTGGAGATCGTGTTGCGTGCCGCGGAGGCCGTCGGCAAAGCGCTGGCGACTGTGGTGACGTGGTTCAACCCGCGCAGAGTCGTCATCTTCTCTTATACACATCTGACGCTGCCTACGAATAGAGAGGTGTAGAGCTCGGTGGTCGCCGTATCATTAAAAAAAAA
>DMIX01000405.1 GCA_003451975.1 Propionibacteriaceae bacterium | reverse complement strand
GCTGGCTGAGCCTGACGAAGCCCCACCCTGGGCTGATCGGGATCCGCGTGATCTGTCGGAGGGACAGCGGCTGGCGCTGGTGTTGGCCATTCAACTCAGTGTGGAACCGTTGGTACTGCTGCTGGACGAACCGACTCGAGGCCTGGACTACCGAGCCAAGGCCGAACTGGCCGCCATCATCGCCCGCCTGGCCGGCGGCGGCATGGCGGTACTGATCAGCACCCACGATGTGGAGTTCGCCGCCACCGTCTCCGAGCGCAGCCTGATCATGGCCGAGGGCGAGATCATCATTGAAGGCAGCACTGCTCAGGTGTTGACCTCCTCGGTGGCCTATGCCCCGCAGCTTGCCAAGGTCTTTGCCCCTGCCGCCGTGCTGACGGTGGCCGAAGCCGAACAGGTGCTGCGATGACCTCCACCACGGTGCAGCCGCTGCAGACGGCCCACCCGGCGCGGCTCAGCATCTCGCTGGTCGTGGCTTTGGTAGTCGGCGCGGTCGCGTTCTGCTGGCCGCTGTTCCTGAATCCGTCGTCGGGGTTGCCACCGATCCTGGCACCGCTGGTGTTCGCCCTGGTACTGCCCATGCTGCTGGCGGTGTTGCTCACCGAATTGTCGAGTGGACGCATGGACGTCAAGACACTGGCCATGTTGGGAGTGCTGGCCGCAGTCGGCACGGTGCTGCGTCCATTGAGCGCAGGGACGGCAGGCTTCGAGCTGGTGTTCTTCCTGCTGATTTTGGCCGGTCGCGCCTACGGGGCCGGGTTTGGGTTCGCTTTGGGGGCGATCACCTTGTTCACATCCTCACTGATCGTGTCCGGAGTCGGTCCGTGGCTGCCCTACCAGATGCTGGCAGCCGGTTTCGTGGGACTGTTCGCCGGCATGCTGCCCAAAGCCTCCGGGCGCGTCGAGGTGTGGTTGCTTGCTGGCTACGGAATGGTGTCTGCGTTCGCCTATGGCTGGTTCATGGATTTCTCCTTCTGGCCGTTCGCCATCGGTGAGNNATCCCGCAGCGACCCCGTGGCAAAACCTGCACCATTTCGTGTTGTTCAATCTGGCGACCTCCATGGGCTGGAATCTCGGGCGAGCCGTGACCAATGCCCTCGTGATCCTGATGCTGGGCACTCCGCTGCTGCGCCTCTTGCGCAGGTCGGCTCGTGCGGTCAAGCTGAGGCCAACAGCAATTCCCGCACCCCCACCTGCGGAATAGCGCTAGCGCACCCTCGGTTGTGGGTGATTGATTAGACGAAACGCGTCCGAAGGGATTTTTCGATGGCATACACCCTGCCCGATCTTGATTACGACTACGGCGCCCTGGCTCCCGCCATTTCCGGGGAGATCATGGAGCTGCATCACTCCAAGCACCACGCCGCCTACGTCGCTGGCGCCAACACCGCGCTGGAGAAGCTCGCCGAAGCCCGTGACAAGGGCGACTTCGCCTCGGTGCCCAAGCTGGAGAAGGACCTCGCCTTCCATTTGGGCGGGCACATCAACCACTCGGTGTTCTGGAAGAACATGTCTCCTGACGGTGGCGGCGAGCCCACCGGCGACGTGGCCTCGGCCATCGAGGAGTACTTCGGCTCCTTCACCGGCTTCCAGGGCCAATTCAACGCAGCCGCCAACTCCCTGCAGGGGTCCGGCTGGGCGATGCTGGTCTGGGACACCTTCGGCAAGCGCCTGAACGTGAACCAGCTCTACGACCAACAGAACAATCTGCCTGCCGGCCAGGTTCCGCTACTGCAGCTCGACATGTGGGAGCACGCCTTCTACCTGCAGTACAAGAACGTCAAGGCCGACTATGTGAAGGCCTGGTGGAATGTGGTCAACTGGTCGGACGTGAACGCACGTCTCGCCAAGGCGAAGGCCGCCGATCTGTTCTGATCCACAGCCCGCGACGACTGCCGCAGACTCACCTCCACGCGAACGCCGCCGAACTTCGGTTCGGCGGCGTTCGTGCGTCCCGGGACGGTTCAACCCCGGCACCGCGACGCGCCGGAATCCTGAGAGAACTTGACGAAAACTCTCAGGATCGTGCAGGCTGTTCTCAGGAAGTAGTCGTCTACAGCACAGGAACCTCGGTTTTGAAGAAGATCCTCACCGCCGCAGCGCTCACCCTCGCGCTCGTCGCCGGCGGTACGACCACGGCGACCGCGCTGCATAAGGACGTCAACCTCATCGTCGACGGGCAGCCCGTTCGCGGGGGAGCCTTCGCCGTCACCGTCGCTGATGTGCTCACTGCCAACGGCATCACCCTCAAGCCCCATGACACCGTCTCACCGGCCCTCGATGCGACTGTCGAGGACGGCCAGCAGGTCGCGGTGAGCTACGCCAAGCCGATCACACTGACCGTCAACGGCACCACCGTCGCACTGGTCACCAAGGCTCACACCCTCGCTGACATTCCTCAGGTGGCTGCCCTTCCCGATCTCGATCAGGCCTGGAGTTCCTTCGGCCTGGACGATCCGCTGCCTCGTGACGGCGCACAGATCTCGGTCAGCACACCGAAGGCCATTGAGGTTCGGGTGGCCGGCGACAAGCACGTCGTCACCACGACGGCCAACACCGTGGCCAAGCTGCTGTCCGAAGAGAACTTGGTCGCCGACAACGACGACATCGTCTCCCCCGCCGCCGACACCGTGCTCACCGCGGACACGAAGGTACGGCTGGATCGGGTGGAGATTTCCACCAAGACCGTCACCGAAGCCGTTCCTGCCCCCGTGACGAAGAAGAAGAACTCCACCCTGTGGGCCGGTGAGTCCAAGACCATCGTGAAGGGCAAGCCGGGCAAGGCAACCCGCACGTACAAGATCACAGTGATCAACGGCAAGGTCGATTCTAAGGTCGTCGTCAACGAGGTCGTGCTGGTCAAACCCAAGACCGCCACCGTTGAGGTCGGCACCAAGACTTCTCCAAACGGTGTGGGCATCAATCTCGCCCGCGCAGCCATGTGGGATCGGATCGCTCGCTGCGAATCCGGCGGCAACTGGCAAATCAATACCGGTAACGGCTACTACGGCGGCCTGCAGTTCAGCGCAGCGTCCTGGCGTGCGATGGGGGGCCGCGATTTCGCCGCCCTGCCACACCAGGCGACGCGTGCTCAGCAGATCACCGTCGCCAACCGGTACTACGCCATCTCCGGGCTACAGCCCTGGGGATGCGCCCACGCGGCCTGAATCCCAGGTCTCGCCAACTAAATCCAGCCCTGCGTCACCCCTGAGTCGAACTCTGCCCATCAGTGGTCGGCTGACGCCCAACTGCAAGGAATCCATGAAGAAGATCATCGTGACTGCTGCGCTCAGCGTGGCCCTGCTCGCCGGCAGCGCTCAAGGCGCCGCTTTGGCGGACACCGTTACGCCTGTCGCCGCCCCCGTCTCGACGACGTTCGCCAAGGCAAACCACCAACACAAGATCACCCTCAAGATCGGCAAGAAGAAGGTCAAGACCGTTCGTACCCGAGCACTGACCGTTGCCGACCTGCTCATTCAAAAGCACATCTCCCTCGGTGCCCACGACAAGGTTCGCCCCGCTCTCACCGCCCGGGTGACCAATGGCACCAAGGTCGTGATCAAGCGCATCTCGCTGACCACTGTCACCCTCACCGAAAAGTACGTCGCGGTCATCAAGGAGAAGTCCAAGACCATGCGTCGGGGCCTCACCAAGGTTCTGGTCGCGGGCAAGCCCGGCCGGTCGACCAACACCTATTCAGTGAAGCGAGTGAACGGGAAGTTGAAGTCCAAGACCCTGGTGACCCGCATGGTGCTGATCGAGCCGGTCACCCGCGTGATCAGGGTGGGCACCAAGGGCCCGAAGCTGAATCTCGCCCGGCTGAAGCTATGGAACCGAATCGCTCGTTGCGAGTCCGGTGGCAACTGGCACATCAACACCGGTAACGGTTACTACGGCGGCCTGCAGTTCGCTGCGGCCTCTTGGCGTGGCGCTGGTGGCCGCGACTTCGCGTCACTGCCGCACCGTGCGACCAAGGCCGAACAGATCACCGTCGCGAATCGGCTCTACGCCAAGATGGGCACTCGCCCATGGGGTTGCGCCTGATACCTCCCCCCACCACCCCCACATTTGGCCCCGGCAGCTCCCTCCCCCGTAGCTGCCGGGGCCAAGTGCATCTGGTGCGGACCACAGCGTCGGACGCCGGCCCACTGGCTGACTATGTCGAACCCGCGTTGGGGGATCAACGACAGAATCGTCCGCCCCCGACCGGGGACGGACGATTCTGCGCTGGCGTGTTTCAGGCCTTTTCGGTGTCGGCCTCACCGGTCTCGGCCACGTCGGCCTCAACGGCTTCCTCGACGACCGGAGTCTCTTCGACTTCCTCGACGACGGCTTCTTCGACGACCTCTTCGGTCTTCTTGGCGGGAGCCTTCTTCGCAGGAGCCTTCTTGGCAGCCGGCTTGCCGGCGCCCTTGGCCTTGGCCTTGCGCGAATCCTCGACGGACTCGGTGATGACCTCGATCACCGCCATGGGGGCGTTGTCGCCCTTGCGCGGCCCGATCTTGGTTATCCGGGTGTAGCCACCGTCGCGCTCGGCCACGGCCGGGGCGATGTCGTTGAACAAGACGCGGACGACAGCCGGATCCTTGACGGTCTGCAGCACCTGACGGCGGTTGTGCAGATCGCCACGCTTGGCCTTGCTGATCAGGCGATCCGCCAACGGCTGCAGGCGCTTGGCCTTGGCCTCGGTGGTCGTGATCTTGCCGTGCTGGAACAACTGCGTGGCGAGGTTCGCCAGGATGATCCGCTGATGGGCAGGGCTACCGCCGAAGCGGGGGCCCTTCGTGGGCTTGGGCATGGTTCACGTTCTCCTGAATCAGTACGTGCCGTCGTAGTCGACGTCACTGTCGTAGTCCGCCAGCGCACCCAGCGGGTCGAACCGCGGTGAGCTGTCCTTCAGGGCCAGGCCCATCTCCTGCAGGCGGAGCTTGACTTCCTCAATCGACTTGGAGCCGAAGTTGCGGATGTCCAACAGGTCCTGCTCGGTCCGGGAGACCAGCTCGCTGACGGTGTGGATTCCCTCGCGCTTGAGGCAGTTGTAGCTGCGCTGAGTCAGCTTGAGGTCCTCCACGGGCAGCGCCAGGTCGGCGGCCAGTTGCTCGTCCACCGGGGACGGGCCGATCTCGATGCCTTCGGCATCAGCGTTGAGCTCGCGAGCCAGGCCGAACAACTCAACCAGGGTCTTGCCGGCTGAGGCCATGGCATCACGCGGGCTGACCGAACGCTTGGTCTCCACGTCCACGATCAGCTTGTCGAAGTCGGTGCGCTGCTCCACACGGGTAGCTTCCACCTTGTAAGTGACCTTGAGCACCGGGGAGTAGATCGAGTCCACCGGGATCCGACCGATCTCGGCGTCAGGGTTCTTGTTCTGCACCGCAGACACGTAGCCACGGCCACGCTCGACGATCAGTTCCATCTCGATGCGACCATCGTCGTTCAGGGTAGCGATGTGCAGTTCGGGGTTGTGGATCTCGACCCCGGCCGGCGGCGCGATGTCGGCAGCGGTGACGGCCCCGGCGCCGGTTTTGCGCAGGTACATGACCACCGGCTCGTCCTCTTCGCTGGAGAGCACCAAGCCCTTCAGGTTCAGGACGATCTCGGTGACGTCCTCGACCACGCCGGGCACGGTGGAGAACTCGTGCTGGTTGCCCTCAATCTTGATACTGGTCACGGAGGCGCCCGGGATGGACGACAACAAGGTGCGACGCAGCGAGTTACCCAAGGTGTAGCCGAAACCAGGCTCCAGGGGCTCGATGACGAACCGCGAGCGGTACTCGTCAACGACCTCCTCACTCAGGATCGGGCGCTGTGCGATGAGCATTTTCGTTCCTTTCCGCCGCCCACTATTTGACGGCGATCAGTGCTGCCGGTCGCGGCGACCGGCCGATGAAGTTGTCCGTGACTAATCCGTCCCCTGAGCCTGACGAAGGGCTTCGTCAGGCTCAGGCATCGACAGGCTCAGCCAACGAGTGTCATTACTTGGAGTAGAGCTCGACGATCAACTGCTCGTTGACGTCGATAACGATCTGCTCGCGAACCGGGAGCTGGTGAACCAGGATCCGACCAGCGGTCGGACGCGAGGTAAGCCAGCCGGGAACGGTCTGATCGTCGAAGGTCTCCCGAGCGATCACCAGCGGCGTCAGTTCCTTGGACTTCGCCTTGACATCGATGATGTCGTAGGCGCCGACCCGGAAGCTGGGCACGTTGACCTTACGGCCGTTGACGGTGAAGTGACCGTGCACCACAAGCTGGCGAGCCTGACG
>DMIX01000005.1 GCA_003451975.1 Propionibacteriaceae bacterium | reverse complement strand
CAGCAGCACCGATTCCACCCCGGCGTTGCTCAGGGCCGCGACGGCTCTGCGGGCGAGATCGCGCCGATGCGCCCAGGCGTCAAAGCTGGTGACGACCTCTGCGCCAGCGCTCGGGCCCGGTGGTGCGGCGTGCGGTTGCAGGGCGCGCAATGGCGAAACGCCAGCGGCATTCGGTGCCGGAGACAGCACCGCCCGGCGCAACGCTCGGCGCAACCCGGGAGACAGCCGCCGTCCTGCGGACACACCTTTGTCGATGATCCGCCGAGTGAGGGGACGGTATCGCTTGAGCATGGTCCTCCAGAACGGCCTTCGTGAGCTTCAGCCCGGCGCGGTGCGGGGTGCCTCGGTATGCCGGGTCAGTATACGAGTCCCAGCGTGTGACTGGGCTCGCGAAGCGCTGTGTGCCAGGCATGAACGCCCGCACGACGCAGGCCCCAAGGGCGGGGCCGCTCGCGGTGTGGCCCGCTGGCGGGTGCGCCCGCGGCTATGCTGTGGCCGATTCTCGATCGAGGTCTGCGAAGGAGGAGGTTGCATGGCTGCGAACTACGCGGTGATCCTGCACCTGGGCGCTCACAAGACAGGGACCTCTGTCCTTCAGAAGTACATGAGGGACCGACCCAGCGAAATGGTCGGCTACCGGGCGCGCATGATCTCGCGTACGGACACCAACCACCTCATCGGGTGGGGTTCCAAAGTGATGGAGGAACCCGAGATGCTCCGTAATGCCGTCATGGCTGCCGGTCAGGAGCGCATGCCCTCAGCCGTGCTGAAGCGGATCCCGGTGCTGCGCCGTATCGCCGGCCCGCAGCCCCGAACGGTCGTCGTCTCTCATGAGAACTCCTTGGGACGACCGGTGGACACCGACGGGGATTCGTTGTACCCCTTCGCCGAGGCCCGCGCGAATGCGCTGAAGACCAGCGTCGGCATGCTGAAGCCCCGGGCCGTTTTCTATCTGCGCTCCCAGGAGCAGTTCCTGGAGAGCTACTACCTGCAGACCGTGCATCAGGGCAGCACATTGCGATTTCGTCAGTGGCTGGAAACGGTGAATCTCGATGCGGCCTCCTGGGTGCCGGTCATCGAGAAGCTGGCGGCGGCTTTCGGTGACGATCACGTGGTCGTGCGCGACTTCGCCGAGATCAAGCAGGGCCAAAACCAGTTCATTGAGAACTTCCTGCGCATTTGCGATCCGTCGCTCAACCCGTCGGTCGACTACGGCGCCTCCCGCAACCTGTCGGTGTCGGCCCGCGGCCTGGAAGTGGCCCTGGCCACCAACCCCTACTTGGAGACTGCGGCCGAGCGCAAAGCGTCGCGAGTGTTCTTGCAGGCCAACTTCAACAACTCAACCGGGGCGCGGCCAGAATTGTTCTCTGAGCAGGAGAAGAGCCAACTCAAGCAGCGCTACGGTGCCGAGAATCAAGACCTGCTCACTCGATTCGCCGATCCGGTCAGCGGCACGCTCGACCTCGAATCGTCGCGTAGTTAGGCTGCGAAACCAACCTGGTCCGCTACGCGGACGGGATCGTCGCACATCTCAGAACATTCACAGGTCTGGGCGTCTTCGCTTGCCAGCGCGGCGCTGCGGTGTCCTGCATGGCCGCGTGCAGTGGTGATTTCACCGAATCTGGTCCCGATGGGTCGTGAAGCCCGTTACGGTAGCCGCGTCCCGAACCGACGACCCGTGAGGGGGATCCTTCGTGGCTGCTGAATATGTGGTCGTGCTGCATCTGGGCGCGCACAAGACCGGAACCTCACTCATCCAGAAGTACCTGCGTGACCGCCCGGCTGACTTGGCACGAATGCGACTCACCTTCCTCACTCGAACCACCACCAATGAGGTGCTGGGGTGGGGAATGAAGCCGTTGGAGGCGCCAGAGCGCCTCCGTGATGCCGTCCACAAGGCGGCCGGTTCGCGGGTGATCCTGCGGCATCGCGTGCCGCTGCCTCGGGCGTTGCCGCTGGTCGCTGGCGGTCCGGTTCGTACCGTCGTGGTCTCGCACGAGAATGCCCTTGGTCGGCCTTTCATCGATGACAGTCCGGGGCTGTACCCGCGCGCTGGGCAGCGACTGGGCGGCATCGTCGACGCCCTGCAGGGTCATCGGCTACGGCTGGTGTATTACATCCGCTCCCAGGCACAGTTTCTGGAGAGCTACTACCTGCAGACGATTCACCAGGGCTCCAGCGCCACCTTCCGTGAGTGGCTCAGTGAAATTGACCTGGATGCGGTGTCGTGGGCTCCGCTGGTGGAGACGCTGGCCGCCGCTGTGGGGGAGAGCAATCTCGTCGTGAAGGACTTCGCCGAGATCAAGCGGGGCCAGAATCGGTTCCTCGAGGACTTCCTGCACACCTGTGACCATCGACTCGATCCGCACGTGGACTATCCCGACGCGCGTAATCGGTCGGTGTCCGAGCGAGGACTGGAATTTGCCCTGGCGATGAACCCCTGGCTGGAGACCGAGACCGAACGCAAAGCCGCCCGAGTCTGGTTGCAGACCCATTTCAACAACACCACCGGACCGCGTCCCGTGCTCTTCACCGACGCCGAGAGTGCCGCCTTGAGGGAACGCTATGACGCAGAGAACGGCACGTTATTGAATCGATTCGGTGACCGGGGTGCCGGTGCGAAGTAGTGCCGACCGCGACCCTTCAGGCCCTAATCTGACCTCATGAGTGCTCCATGGCAGCCCGACCTGTGGGAACCGGTCGACGGGTTTGAGTTCACCGACATCACCTACCACCGTGCCAAGGCCGTGCCGGCGGTACGGATCGCCTTCGACCGGCCCGAGGTGCGCAACGCTTTCCGTCCGCACACGGTCGACGAGCTGTACACCGCCTTGGACCACGCTCGCATGAGTTCAGACGTGGGCTGCGTGCTCCTCACCGGAAACGGTCCCTCCGCCAAGGACGGCGGCTGGGCGTTCTGTTCCGGCGGCGATCAGCGGATCCGGGGTCGGGCCGGCTATCAATACGTCGATGCCGACTCGTCCGAGCCGGTGGACGCCGCCAAGCTGGGGCGATTGCACATCTTGGAGGTGCAGCGGCTCATCCGGTTCATGCCCAAGGTCGTCATCGCTTTGGTCAACGGTTGGGCTGCCGGCGGCGGACACTCCTTGCACGTTGTCTGCGACCTGACCATTGCCTCGGCCGAGCATGCCAAGTTCAAGCAGACCGATGCTGACGTTGGCTCCTTCGACGCCGGTTTCGGATCGGCCTACCTGGCCCGCCAGGTCGGCCAGAAGGTCGCCCG
>DMIX01000226.1 GCA_003451975.1 Propionibacteriaceae bacterium | reverse complement strand
CGGGCTGCGCTACCACGGCATGTCGCCGCTGGTGAGCCACCTCTACCACGAGAAGCTCATCGACGCGGTCGCCATCGGCCAGTTGGAGGCCTTCGAGGCCGGGGTACTGTTCTCCCGCAGCGAGGCGATCGTGCCCGCTTCGGAATCCAACCACGCCATCGCTGGGGCAATTCGTCAGGCTCGGGCAGCCACCGAAGCCGGTGAATCTCCGGTGATCGTGATCGGAGTATCCGGCTCAGGCCAGCTCGACCTGCCTGCCTATGCGGAGTACCTGGCTGGCAACATGGCAGACAGCTGACCGCCTGACGATCGGTATCAACAAGCAAGGTGGGGCCGCCTGGAAATATCCAGGCGGCCCCACCTTGCGTTTTAGCTCAGTAGCCAGCACTCGCGATAAGGGCACCCATCGCGATCGTGTAGATGATCGAGAAGACCACGCTCACGATCAGACCGGCGATGAAGCCGTTGCGCGACTGAATGGAATCCTTCGGACGCGTGTCTTTCCACACCAGCCAAAGGATCAGGCCCACGATCGGAATGAAGAATCCGAGGACGGCCCACCCGAAGCTTCCGGTGTCATTTTGAGCCGGCGGCGGGGGCGGCGGCATCTGGACATTCGACATTGTCAATTCCCTTTCCTCAGCAGTCGCCGAAGGAGATCGGACGCTTACAACGCCCACGACCAAGTCGGTCGATCCCCCTCGAACCCGATGTGAACGCACCCTATCGTGAAGAACAGACTCCCCGTCGACTTCTCCCCAAAATCAGCAGAATCGTGTCGTTCGCAATTCGAACCTCAGTTGGAGCGCCCCGAGTCATCCTCCGAAGGCGTACGCTGCTCGTCTGGCGCAGCGGCGTAGGGGTTTTCCGGCGCGGCTGGGGGCGTCGGATACTGCTCCGGAGGCGGCGGCGGGCCATAACCGGTACCCGGGTAACTGGCCGTACCGGAGTAGCCAAGTGGGGGCTGGGGCGGAGCGAACATCGCCGCGCGAGCCCCGGGCATGGTGGCAACCATTTCGCGCGCCTGCGCAGCAACCTTGTGTTCGGCCAGAATTTCGTATTTTGTCGCCACTGTTTGGCTCACCGAGGTGAAGTCGCGGCGTCCGCGAGTCATCAGGTGCGCGACGACCGAAATCACGACGCCGACCACCAAGCCCATGCTCAGGCCGTAAGCCAACAGCAGCATGAAGTTCTCATTCGGCTGCAGGAACCACATCAACATCGAAACCAACAAGCCGGTGGTGACGCCGTTCTGCAGCCCCACCCCGAACACCGTCGCCCACGTCCGCCGTCCGGTGACCCGCTCAACTGACCGCAGTTCGGTGCCCACAATGGCGAGGTTCTGCACCGGGAACTTGGAGTCGGCGAGGAAATCGACCACCTTCTGCGCCTCGGGGTAGGAGTCATAAACCCCCACTGACTGGGGGTATTCCAACTCGAACAGATTGCTCATGCGAGCCGACTGCATCGAACTCATTCGGTCACCTCCATTCCGGCGGCTCGCCCTCGGGCGAGGATCGCCGCGGCCAGTTTCACTCCGGCCTCATCGACCATTTCGTCATCGACCACGATCGCGCCGACCGCACCATTGGCGGCATCGATCGCTTCAGCGTAGGCGAACATGATTCGTTGTGCTCGCTCGAAGTCGGCCGCGCGGGGCGAAAACACCTCGTTGCCGGCATCGACCTGAGCCGGATGCAGCACCCATTTGCCGTCATAGCCCAAAGCGGCGCTCAGTTCCGCGGAGCGACGGAAGCCTTCGACATCACGGATCGCCACATAGGGGCCATCGATCGCCTGCAGACCATGGGCGCGAGCCGCGACCAGAATCGACATCAGGACGTGGTGGAAGGCATCGGCAGGGTAGCCCTCGGGTTGGGCTCCGACATTCAGACCCCCCATACCCAGGCTGGCCATGAAATCCCCTGGGCCGAAAACCAAGGACGCCAATCGCGGACTGGCCTGGGCGATCTCCGAAACGTGCAACAAGCCGGTGGCATCCTCGATCTGGGCCTCGATGGCGATGCGTCCCACCGGCAGGCCGACACTGTGTTCGACCTGGGTGAGCAGCAGATCCAAAGCCTTCACCTCAGCCGCGCAAGTGGTCTTGGGAAGCACCAGCGCATCGATTTTGCCACCGGCACCGGAGACGACTTCGATCACATCGGCGTAGGTCCACGGACTCTCCCAACCGTTGACCCGAACGGTTACCAGCCCGGCAGCGAATCCCGCTCCGAATTCGAGCGCCTCGACGATGCGCGCTCGGGATTCAGCCTTCACCGCCGGCGCAACCGCATCCTCCAGGTCGAGAAAGAGCCCGTCCACGGGCAGCGTGCGGGCCTTCTCGATGAACCGGTCGGAGGAACCCGGCACGGCCAGAATGGTACGGCGCGGCACTGCGCGGCTTTGCGGACGACTGGCTTCACTCACACTTCAAGCCTATTGCACCGTCTGGAAGCCGGCGGCGGGGTGCCCTTCGACAAGCTCAGGGAACGGTAAGCCCCGCCGCTGGCTGAGCGGGTCGAAGCCGGCGGCAACCGATCAGACCGGCGTGACACCAAGATTCTTGCCAACCAATGAAGGACGCCGCGCCGACAACTGCTCGGCGAGCGCGGTGATCGCCACCGATGCCGGGCGGGTCGGATCGCTGGCGACCAGCGGCACACCATCATCGCCACCGCTGGCCATCCCCGGATCCATCGGAATCTGCGCCAACAGCGGCACGTCGTAGCCCAGCCGCTGGGTCAAGGTGGAAGCCACTTCGGTGCCGCCACCGGTTCCGAAGACATTCACGCGATGACTCGAACCACAGTGAGGGCAGGCCACGTCGAGGAAGGCCATGTTCTCCACCACACCAATGACCTTCTGCTCCAGCATCGAGGCCATGGTGCCGGCGCGTTCGGCGACTTCGGCAGCCGCCGCCTGCGGAGTCGTCACCACGACCACCTCCGCATTGGGCAGCTTCTGCCCCAGGGACAGCGCCACATCACCGGTACCCGGCGGCAGATCGACCACCAGGAAGTCCAGATCGCCCCAGTACACATCGGCGAGGAACTGCTGCAAAGCCCGATCCAGGATCGGCCCGCGCCACGCGATCACCTGCTCGCGGCTCTCCTTGAGCATGCCGATGCTGATCACCTTCAGGCCCATGCTCGGGACCGGCATGATCATGCCTTCGACCATCGTCGGGTTGGAGTCCATCAGACCGAGCATCTGCGGCACCGAGTGCCCGTAGATGTCGGCGTCGAGCACGCCGACGCTGCGTCCTGCTGCCACCAGCGCCATGGCCAGGTTCACCGTGACCGAGCTCTTGCCGACGCCACCTTTGCCGGAGGCCACCAGCAACACCTGGGTGCGCGAGTCAGGGTGGCTGAACGGGATGTCGCGTTCGTCCTGGCCACCACGCAGCTTGCGCTTCAGTGCGGCCCGCTGCTCGTCGTTCATGCTCGACATCGTCAGCTCCAGGCTGGTGACGCCCTCGATGGCGGTGACGCGCTCGCGCACGTCGGCTTCGATGGTGTTAGCCATGGGGCAACCGGTGATGGTCAGCAGCACTGTGATGTCGACCGCGCCATCGTCACTGATGCGCACCGAGTCGACCATGTCGAGGTCGGTGATAGGGCGGTGGATCTCAGGATCGATCACAGTGGCCAGGGCCGCATTCACCGCGGCCTGAAGTTCAACAGACATGAGCCCAACCTTAGTCAGGAGATCCGGACGGAGCGACTCGACCAGGAGCAGGCTTCGGCACGCTCAGCCCACGTGAAGCCAGCCGTCCCCTGAGCCCACCAACAGACCCGTTCCCTGAGCCTGTCGAAGGGCAACCCCACCAGACTTCGACAAGCTCAGCCAGCGGGGTTGTGGAGAAGGGTGGCAGAGGCTCAGGCCGACTGCTCGGAATCGTCGTCGGATTCCTGGAGTTCGGCCAGCAAGTCGCGCAATTCCGAACGGATGAAGTCCCGGGTGGCGACATCGTTCATCCGCATCCGCAGCGAGGCGATCTCACGGGCCAGGAAGTCCATATCCGCCTGTGACTGCGCCGCGACCTCACGGTCGTGCTCCAGACTCACCCGGTCCCGCGCCTCCTGACGGTTCTGAGCCAGCAGGATCAGGGGGGCTGCGTAGGAGGCCTGCAACGACAACACCAGCGTCAGGAACATGAACGGCCACGGATCCAGCGCTTGGCCTTTCATGGTGAGGTTGAACACCAGCCAGCCGATGATCAGCACCGTCATCCAGAAAAGGAACCGAGCAGTCCCCATCCAGCGAGCGAACTCCTCGGCAAAACTGCCGAAGGCATCGCCGTCCACCCGCATCCGCGGGATCCAATCGTTTCGTCGGCGACCGGGAGTGTCCAAGCGATTCTTGTCAGCCATCGGTCACCTCCACCTCCAACCGATCCAACTGCACCCCGCGCCAGTCGCTGGGCAAGATGTGGTCGAGCACGTCATCAACGGTGACCGCACCCAGCAGCCGCCGCTCGGCGTTCACCACCGGAGCGCACACCAAGTCGTAGGTGGCGAAATAGCGGCTCACCTGAGCAACATTGCTCTGCGGCGTCAGCGGCGCGATATTGGGGTCGATCAGCTCGACCACCGGAACCGACGGCGGCTCGCGCAGCAACCGCTGAATGTGCACCGCACCCAGGTAGGGCCCGGTCGGAGTGTCCAGCGGCGATCGGCAGACAAAGGCCAACGCCGCCATCGCCGGTGTCACTTCTTCCTGACGCACCTGTGCCAGCGCATCGGCCACAGTTGCATCGACACCCAGCACCACCGGCTCGGGGTTCATCAAACCACCGGCGGTGGACGCATCGTAGGTCAGCAGGGCGCGAACGTCCTGGGCGTCTTCGGGCTCCATACGCTGCAACAACGTCTCAGCCAGCGTGGGTTCCAGTTCGGCGATCAGGTCGGCCGCGTCGTCAGGGTCCATCTCGCCAAGAACATCGGCGGCGCGCTCGGTGTCCATCGCCGCGATGACATCGACCTGCTCG
>DMIX01000401.1 GCA_003451975.1 Propionibacteriaceae bacterium | reverse complement strand
CCCTGAGCCTGTCGAAGGACCGGACGCCCAGCTGGTCGGGCGCGGCCAGCGCCCCGATCGTTCCCTGAGCCTGTCGAAGGGCCGAAACGACCCTCCGCATCAACACCAATCCCCGCCGCAGTTGGAGTCCAAGCCCTAGCCCCGGTAGCATCCTCGGCGGAGGATTCGCCTAGAGGCCTATGGCGCTCGCTTGGAAAGCGGGTTGGGTTCACGCCCTCACGAGTTCGAATCTCGTATCCTCCGCCACGAAGCGACTGGCTCTGACAAGAGCTAATAGCCCGTCAGTGCCAGTTGTGGCTTTGGATGGCCATTCACTGAGTTCGTCGGATGCGTCCCAATGCGGGTCACTTCGCCCGAATCGTCGTTCAACTGGCGTCCAGTTCATCCAGCCAGAGGTTCACCTCAGCTACGGCATCCTCGATGGAGAGTGGTATCCCCGTTGAGTTCGCTGCCCGCTCGTAGCTTGCGGCCCAATGTGGATAGCCAGTGATCCGAGTTGGCCACGTTCGTTCGGGAAAGCCGAGATGAGCGGCGTCGCGTGCGCGCGCCTCGAAGATATCGAGGATGGCTGTTCTGACCTCCGGGAGGTTGGGCGCGCCAGTCTCGCGGATGAGGTCACGCAGTAGAAGCAGGTCGACGACATCGCGGGCGCGGTCGTTCTGGAAGGTCGGCGGTTGGTGCGGGTCGGACGCGGCGTGGATCTTCTGCGCGATCTGGTAGCGCATCGCTAACCCGGTGAGGTGGTCGGGTGTGGGGAGCCCGAAGCCGGCCAGTGAGGGTGCCTGTAGTGGCTCGCCTTGTGTGCCTGCAGAGCCTTCATCGGGGGAGACTTCGACTTGGATACGGCGCCAGGTCACACCGTTGACCTGAACGATGATGTCGAATCGTCTCGGCATGACCACGCGGTTGGGGACCTGGATAATCTCGACGGGGTCCCGGCGCAGCGCCAACGGCCCCCAGGGGTGTGCCAAGACACTGTCGAGTGTTTCGATGAACCGGTCGAGGTCTCCGCGAATCAGGCCGTCGAGGTCTGTGGTTGCGCGTGAGAGTCGCGGCAGGCGGTGCTGGAGGAGAGTGCCGCCTTTGAGCAGGAACAGAGGTTCGCCTTGCTCGTCCACTGCCTGCTGGAGCGCGGCCGCCACGACCGTGGAGGCGACGAGCCAGCCGAGTCGGCCGCCGTCGGAGCCGAGTTGTCGCTCTGCTTGGGCGATCCACCCATCCAAGACGCGTGCCGAGCGGGGCACCTTGTGTTTGGGGCGCAGGCCACCTAGTGCGGCGGCAAGGTTCACCGGCTCAGGCTCCTCCATCGCGTTCCTCCAGGAGCCTCGTCAGGGGGTCGCGGTCGGCGGCGGGCAACAGGCTGGTGCGTCCGCCTCGTTCGATCGCTTGCCGGACGAGATGGGTGGGGGTGCCGGTCTCGATGCAGTCGGCGATGGTTGTTGGCAAGTTGGTGATCGGGATGGCCTGCCACCACGTGCGTTGGCTCGGGTGAAGGTCGCGGTGGTGGATGGCGTACTGCTCGCCGCCAGTCCGCCGCAGCCGCCGGGCCCGGTTGATGGTGACGTGGATGCGGTTCGGGTTCACATCGGTCACGTCCCAGGCAGCCAGCGCGGTCTCGTGTGACAGGCACGCTTCCGGTGCGCCGGTCCACAGCACGGCCAGCGCCCAGTTGTCGTACGGCGTGGTAGGAACCTGGGGGACGCGGTAGACGCCGTGAGCTACCCGTTCGATGCGCTCACGGGCAGCGAGTTTGGGGAGTTCCGTCTTGGGGATGCCCTCGGCAACGGCTTGAGCCGCGGTGACGAAGCCGTGCTGATCGAGAGCGATCTCGCGGAGTCGCTCAAGGTACGTCAAAACTTCAGGCATGTCAGGAATATACCAAAATGGATTACTTTTGACGGTAATGGGTGTCGGGTGCTGTGAGGTTCGTCGAACGGGGCAGCGGGCGCAGCCGCTCCTAGGGCTTCGTCGATCATCCGCCCAGACGCTTAAGGGAGCGTTCCAAGCCGTCTAGTGCGCCTTGGACCTGGCGGGCGCCGCCCCCTTTGTCGACAAGCGTGACGCGGTGCCCTCGCCTACAGGTCACTGTCCGCTGCCTTGCGATGTCCTCGAGCGTCGCCTTCATGGCGGCACCGCACTCGGGGCATTCAAGGTCGAAATCGAGGTCCATCGTCGCTCCCTTCCTTCTGTTGGCTCAGGTGAGTTGAACCTGGCCGGACAAAGGGAACGTATCGTTCGGTGCTGACACTTCACTCGGTTGCGGAATGACCGCGGGCACGGCGAAGTATGTCCGCGATTAGGCGCTGCGGAATTTTGACCATAAGTGCCATTCAAGGGCATCGCGATCTGGTTGGAGTCCTGGCGATGTGGGCACTGAGATCCGGTACCCGGCGGCCTCCCTTTCGTAGAACTCAACGCCATTCCATCCGTGGGCGCGGAGCTCGGGGCTGACGCGAAGACGCAAATCGGCGTCGATGGCGAGATATCCCCGGTCATAAAGGGTGTGGACATCAGATCGAAGTAGTAGAGCATTCGAGACGGCATGAACGCCGCCGTCGCTCGCGAAGTCCCGAATATGGGCGGCCTCCAGGCTCGGATAGGTCCTACTACCGGTGACCGCGCAGCGGTACGAGTACGCCTCGTCGACGGCCCGTCTGAACCGTCCCTGTCCCATTCGTGGCCGAGTGAGGACGGGCGATCCGAACTTCGGCCCGTCCCAGGTGATCTCGACCCCTCTGAGGTCCGTGTCCCAACGTAGATCGACCCGAGCTCGGGATTGCAGGAGCTGGAAGGCCTCCAGCACGTACGGCGAGTCGGCCTTGCGGTCACGGCCGAGCATTTCGTAGCCCTCGATGGTGACGTTGTTCGGCGACCAGTTCGGTGGCTGGGGAAGCTCACCACCGGGGTCGGCGAAGAAGGTGTTGCGGAGAATGACGCAACCGATCGTTGGGTCGGGCTGTGGCTCGTGGTTCTTCGAGTTGCGATACCCCTGAACGCGCTGGAGGAGTTCCTGCTCACTGCGCACGCCGTTGGCGTGGCCCCAAATCGCCCAGGCTTCGCTGACCGGCATCTCGAAGTACTCCTCGAAAAAGCCACCGCCTACGAGTGCATAGCCAGGCATGTCCAGCCCAGGGTAGGTCCGCGGGTGCTTGGTCTTGAACAGGAATGGTTCGCCCTCAGCCAAGGCTTTGAAACCGTGAGGTGACGGCTGCCAGAAGTTCGCCTCGCTGATTGAGGGGTCGTCGCGTAGGAAGGTAGCCCAGCGGCTATCGGTGACTCCGACGACGACCCTCATGTCGGAATGCTAACCGAGGCAAGCGCCTCATGGAGCGGCCGCCCAAGCGCTTGAGTTTCCGGCGACCCGCCGGGCGGTCGGTGGGGACGCGGGTGCTCTAATCAGCCAAGCTAGGACCATGGGTGCGGAGGCCGGCAGTGAGGCGAAGAAGCGAGTCCACGTCGTGGGCGCGGTGATCGTCGAGGACGGACGCATCTTGTGTAC
>DMIX01000033.1 GCA_003451975.1 Propionibacteriaceae bacterium | reverse complement strand
AACGCGGCTAGGTGATCCGGTGGTGTCTGGGGAACCTTCATCCGACCCCCTATGCAAAATCACGGCAGGATTTGGCGTAAAGAATAGGTCGACAACCCGTGATTGCAAAATTCCGGTTCAGTTTTGCAATGATTGTGCGATCAGCTGAGTCCGTAGGCAGCGTGGATCAGGAAGATCGGATGCTCGGTGCGCACGCCGCTGGACTGCTCGATCTGCCAGCGGCAGGTTTCGGTGTCGCACAGTGCCAGGTCGGGATTGGTGGCCTTCACCATGTCGAACAATGGCTTGCCGACGGCCTGGGCCACCTCGTACTTCTCCTTCTTCAACCCGTAGGTGCCCGCGATTCCGCAGCAGGTCTTGTTGGAGTCGACCACGGTCAGGCCGGGGATGAGCTTCAGCACCTCCAAGGCGGGCTTGCCCATGCCTTGGCTCTTGAGCTGGCAGGGCGCGTGGTAGGGCACCGTCATCTCGATGGGTTGGAAGTCAGTGGGCAGTTCGCCGGCGTCATACAGGTCGAGCAGGAACTCCATGATGTCGCGGGTGCGGACGCCCACATCGTGCAGCCGCTCGTCCTCGACGCCCATGATTTCGTGAGCCTCGTGCTTGAGCATGCCCGTGCACGAACCGGACGCCGACACGATTGGCAGGCCGGTTCCTGAGCTTGACGAAGGACCAGCGGTACGCAGATCGTCGCACAGCTTCAACACCGATTTCGTGGCCGAATCGAACAGCCCATTGGACTGCTGAGCCAGACCACAACAACCATGCTTGGGCACCAGAACCTCATAGCCCAGGTGTTCCAACACCTCCACGGACTTCTTGGACGTCTCCACCTCGAAGTAGTTGCCCGCACAACCATGGAAGAAGACCACTGCACCACGAGGGAAGGGTCCTGCTGGCTTGGCCCGCTTGTTGAACCAGCCCTCGAAGCTCTGCGACTGCGCCGGTGGCATCGGAGCATCGGCATGCACCCCGACGACGGCCTCCATCACCTTGCGAATCGGCTTGTTGTTCAGCACCGCGCGCGCGATCGGCGCCACCGGGGTCATGACCTTGCCCATCAGCACGGTCTGCCCGATCAGCCGATCCCGGATCGGCATGTGGTCGGCCTTCATCACCGCCCGAGCCTGCGAGTTCAACTCGGCGATCTGCACCCCTTGCGGACAGACCAGGGTGCACGTGCCACAACTGGAGCAGTAGTCCAACGAGTGGTCGACACTCTCGCCATTGCGGAATCGTTCGGCCTGCGGCCCGACGAACTTCGGTCCGGTGAACAGTGGCGTCACCGCCGAGACCGGGCATTGGGTCTCGCAGATCGTGCACTTCACGCAGGCATCCAGGGTTGCTCGGGACAGTTCGTGCCCGGCGAAGCCCAATCCGGCCAGCGTGGCCTTGGTCTGCGGTTCGATATTCGGTTCGGCGCTCATGGCCGCTCCTTCCCGATGGCGTCAGCAGCGGCCAAGGCAGAGGCCGCGGCGACTCCGTCGCCGGTCTTGTCGCGCCAGCCGGCATTGCCGGCCAGGATCCCGCCGACGGCGTAAAGATTGGCGTACACCCTGGCGCCACTGGCATCGAGGGGCTGCAGAGAGGCATTCACCGGCACGCCGATGGTGAACAGCGGCTGCTCAGGCCCCCAATAGTCGCCGTGAAACAGTGCTGTGTCCACCGTCGTCACCGGCAGATCGAACAGCGTTTCGTGTACCTGGCCATAGGAGTCCAGCTCCAAAGCGCCGGATTCGAATCCGCCGGTGGCCAGCACGAACGCGTCCGCAGTGAAGGACCGTGGTGCCGGTTCGGTAGCGATGGAGACGCCACGCACCCGTCGGTCCTTGGCATCGAAAGCCACGGTGCGCACACCGGGCACCACCCGGACGCCCACCTCCAGCGCGCGGGCCCGGAGTGCCTGGTCCAGCCGCATTCCCAACACCGACGGTGGTGGCAGCGGAATCTCGAATACGTCGTGGCCGAGGTTCGCAGCGACATCTGACCATGCGGTGGGATCGGCAAGGCCGAGCACTGCGGGTAGTCCCACGGTTTCACCGGGCTTGAGCTGTGGTGCCAGGGCTGCGGTGAAGCGCTTGCGGAAGTCTGGTTCGTCGAAGGCGCGGGCGAAGGTGAGTCCGGTGGAGTCAATCTCGGATTCGCGGGCGGCCACATCGATGGTGATGGCGCGAGCCTGCAGCCGTCCACCATCGGGCAGTTCGGTGCGGGACAAATTGGCCGCGATCAGGTCGGCGGAGAAGTCCTTCAATCGGCGCAACCCCACGATCACCCAGGACGCACCGTCGTGCGCATTGCCGGCGATCATGCTGGGCTGGGCAAGGCAGGTAGGTCGAATCGCGCCGACCGCGGTGGGCAACTGGTAGTTCGCCTCAGGATCGCCGACCAACAGATCTGGCAGCAGTTGCTTCAGGTAGGCCACGGCTGCCACCACCGACCCGGTGCCGAGGGTGGCGTACGGATGCGGCGCCGACGCGGCTGCCACCGCGGCGATGGGATTCGTGACGCGGGCGGGGTTATAGCCGAAAACATCGATGCTGCCCTGGCCCAGCTGCAGCCCACCCAGGCCTTTATGGAGCAGCACCACCGAATGGCCGTTGTCAGCGAGCCGATTGGCCGCGACCCAGCCGGCGAGGCCGGCACCGATGACCACCACGCGACTCATCAGGACTCCTTCGTCGTTGTCGGTGCCAGCGTCGGATCGGGCTCCACAGCCTCGGCGTCAGGGCCGGGCAGATGCTCGGTGTCCAAGGTGCCTTGGAAGATCCAGGCGTCCAGGGCGGTCTGGCGCACCTGTTCGCCGTACAGGATTGGCCAGATCCCCAGCCAGCGATTTCGCAGGAACAGCCGGAACAGACCACTGGCCCGCTCGGCGTCGAGGGCGCCGTCGGCCACGGCTATGCCGCTCGCGCGCAGCGAGCAGAAGCCGCCCTGGCACGGCCCCATTCCTAGACGTAG
>DMIX01000130.1 GCA_003451975.1 Propionibacteriaceae bacterium | reverse complement strand
GATCACCGGGTGGGCGTGGCCCTGAACCATGGAGCCGAAGCCGTTGTGGAAGTCCCAGTACTCATTGCCATCGACGTCGAAGATCTTCGGGCCTTCACCCCGATCGATGTAGATGGGCCAGGGATCGCGGCCCTGATAGGAGGAAGCCACACCACCGGACAGGTGCTTGGCGGCCTCTTCGTACAGGGCGCGGGACTTTGTGGTGCGCTCATCGAGGCGCCGCTGCTCGATTTCGGTCAGTTCGGCGATACGGGAGCGATCGATGGGTTTGTTGGCAGACATGTCTCACCGTCCTCCGGTCGGCCTGGCACCGGTGTTACCTGACGGCAAACCCACGACCGGCCTGGCGACGCGGGTGGCCTTAGCCTAATGCCCGTCATAGTCAACAGCAGCCTGCGAGGGCTGCACGACATCTGAATTTAACGACTGGGAGGAACCACCCAGGACAGCACCAGGATGCCAATACCGCTTCCCAACAGCAGGATGGTATCGATCACCCGGTTGCGCACCGCCAGCAGGCCCACCCGCTGCTGCGGCATCAACCGCAGTAGACCACCGGCAGTGACAGCCATACCGATCAAGGTACAACCGATGCGCCAGTGCCCGAATGGTCCGGCGATGATCACTCCGACGAAGACCCCGAAGAGTACGGAGGCCAGCGGCCACTGGCCCAGAACCTGTTGGACGAAGGTCTTGGGCGGACGAGTATCCGGTATCGGGGTGGTCATGCCAGGGCTTCGGCTCGATCCACGACATTCTGCAGCAACATCGCGCGGGTCATCGGGCCCACACCGCCGGGGTTCGGTGCCACCCAGGACGCCTTGTCGAGCACATCGGGCGCAACATCTCCGGTGAGCTTGCCGTCCACCCGGCTCACGCCCACATCCAGTACCACTGCGCCGTCGGCGATCAGGTCGGCGGTGATCATGTGCGGCACCCCCGCAGCAGCCACCACGATGTCGGCGGTGCGGGTATGTGCGGCCAGGTCGCGGGTTCCGGTGTGACACAGGGTGACCGTGCAGTTCTCGCTGCGTCGGGTGAGGATCAATCCCAACGGGCGACCCACGGTGATGCCTCGGCCGACGACGCACACCTCGGCACCGGCCAGCGGGACCTCGTGGCGTCGCAGCAGTTCCACAATGCCGCGGGGCGTGCAGGGCAACGGCGCGGGTTCGTTCAACACCAGTTTGCCCAGGTTGATCGGGTGCAGCCCGTCGGCATCCTTGTCCGGGTCGATCATGGCCAAGACGGCGTTCTCATCCAGATGCTTGGGCAGCGGCAACTGCACGATGTAGCCGGTGCAGGCCTCATCGGAGTTCAATCCCTGCACCGCTTCGGCGACCAGCTCTGCTGTGGCATCAGCAGGAAGATCGACGCGAATGGACTCGATGCCCACTTCGGCACAATCCCGGTGCTTCATGTTCACATAGCTGTGACTACCCGGATCATTACCGACGAGAACCGTTGCCAGGCCCGGACGCAGGCCCTTTTCGGCCAACGCTCGCACCCGCAGCGCGAGTTCGGCCTTGATGGTGGCCGCGACAGCCTTTCCGTCCAGAATTCGTGCGGTCATCAGGGCCTCTCAGTGGAAGAAGTGGCGGGTACCTGTGAAATACATGGTGACACCGGCGGCCTTCGCAGCCTCAATCGTCTGCTCGTCACGGATCGAGCCGCCGGGCTGAACGATGGCTTTCACTCCGGCCTCGATCAGGATGGTGGGACCGTCGTTGAAGGGGAAGAAGGCGTCGGAGGCTGCCACCGAACCGCGGGCGCGATCCCCGGCCCGCTCCACCGCCAGCTTGCAGGAATCGACACGGTTCACCTGTCCCATGCCGACACCGACTGCCGCTCCACCGGAGGCCAGCAGGATGGCGTTGGACTTCACCGAGCGCACTGCCCGCCAGGCGAAGGCCAGATCGGCCAGCGTCTCGGCATCGGCGGCTTCACCGGCGACCAGCGTCCAACCCGACGGTTCGTCTCCGGCAGCATCAACCTGATCAGGCTGCTGCACCAGCACACCACCGGAGATGGGGTGCAGGACGTGCTCGGCGTGGGCGTAGGGCGCGGCCTTCAGGATCCGAAGGTTCTTCTTCGCGGTCAGGATCTCCAAAGCACCGGGCTCGAAATCCGGAGCGATCAGCACCTCGGTGAAGACCGGGGCAACCTGTTCGGCCATCGCCACGCTCACCGGACGGTTGGTCGCGATCACACCGCCATAGGCCGACACCGGATCACATTCATGGGCCTTGCGATGCGCCTCGGCGATGTCGACTCCAGTAGCGATGCCACAGGGATTGGCGTGCTTGATGATCGCCACGGTCGGCTCGCTGAAGTCGTAGGCGCTGCGGTAGGCGGCTTCGCCGTCGGTGTAGTTGTTGTAGCTCATCTCTTTGCCGTTGAGCTGCTCGGCGCCGGTGATCCCGGCCGGGGCGGACGCATCGACGTACAGCGCCGCCGCCTGATGCGAGTTCTCGCCATAGCGCAGGCTGCCGACCTTGTCCCAGCTTCCGCCGATCCAGGCGGGG
>DMIX01000392.1 GCA_003451975.1 Propionibacteriaceae bacterium | reverse complement strand
GTGGATGGTCTCGAACTGGTAGTGCGCTAGAGCCGCCTGGATCAGCGCGGGCAGTTGCTTGCCGTCCTCGTTGACGAAGTACTCCCAGTCGCGCATGAGATCTGGGAGGTGCTGCGGTAAAGGGGGGACGAAGGCAGCGCTCTCCGGGGTGGCGCCAGCGCGTCCGACCCACACTGGGCTGGTGTGCAGTTGGCCAGGGTTCTTCTCCTCGCCGCGGACGCCGCGCAGCAGGACTTCGTGCACTTGGAGCACGAGCCGTTGCGTGATCGGGAGCGACTTGGCCAGCGTGTAGGCAAGTTCGGTGGCTTCGAGGTACCGCCGGACTTCGTCGGTGTCGTCGTCGCTGGTCGAGGCGTCGACCTCGGACTGGAGTAGTTCGGAGAGTGAGGCCTGGGTACCTTCAATGCGCGAGCTGGCCAGCGCCTCGCGTCGCAGAAAGGGGCCGATCAGCAGGCTCGGGTCATTGATGACCATTCCCAGGCCCTGGAGGTGTCCTAGCGCAGCGTCGGCGTCCGACATGGCGGTCACGATCTCGGTGCTCAGCGGGAGTTCACGGGGGATTTGCTTGGGAAGGTAGTAGGTAAACGCCCACTTGTTGCCCGGTTCTCGCATGGGCTGCCCGAAGCTGCTCTCGACAAACCTGCTCGCGTCCATGCGTCCGCTCTGCAAGTTAATAGGCTTTCGCTTACAGTTTCGGGGAGAACTTAGAAGTTTGGACCCATCTAACTTCTAAGTTCGACCGATGTGTGTAACTCCGCTTGCAGCGTCGTTGCGAACTTCCAAGCCGAGGTGCTCTCGACTTCGAGCGTCGTGCGGGTTGTGAGCGGAAACGTCGCACCATCCGAGTGGAAATGGCTGAGCGTCTGATCATGGCCTGTCGATCTCTCAGATGCCGGCGATTGGCGACGGCGCCGGGCTCTGAACAGTCTGGGTGCAGATGGTGGCTTCGCGGCAAGGTGGGTTTGCTAAGTTCATTTCGCTGAGCCGTGCGGTGAACAAACTCGACCCAGGAGGTAGAGTTTGTTTAGTTGATTTAGATGCAGACTTAGGTGAACAAAGTCAGGAGCAGTCATGGGCAGAGGACGTCCGAGTCGGGCCACGGTGTATGCACGCCTGGACTCCCTGCTCGTCGAGCTCCGGACTCGGTTGGGTGGCCTGCCCTCGCCGGAGGAAGCCGGGTGGGTGTGGGACGACATCTGGCACCTGGAGGCGCATCACTCCACCGCTCTGGAGGGCAACACCCTGGTTCTCCGCGAGGTGGAGGCGCTCCTCGACAAGGGCAAGGCGGTTGGCGCCAAGCCGCTCAAGGAGTACATGGAGGTCAAGGGCTACAGCGATGCGGCCTCCTGGGTGTACCGCGAGGGCATGGGCGCAGGGGACAGGGACGCTGGCGTCCTGGTCACGGTTCAGGAGATTCGCCATATCCACCAACTGGGCATGTCCTTGGTGTGGCAGGTGTCTCCTCATCCCGGCGCGGGGGACTCGGAGTCCCCGGGCAACTTCCGGCGTCACGACATCCACCCGTTCGAGGAGGGGATGACGCCTCCGACCTGGCCGCTCGTACCGGCGGCCCTCGAGGAGTGGGTGACCGCAATGAACACCGCGCCTGCCCGGATCGAGGCTGGCGCCAATCTGCCGGAATTGCTGGCTGAGGCGCATGACGGGTTTGAGCGCGTCCACCCGTTCATTGACGGCAATGGACGCACGGGGCGGCTGGTTCTCAACCTGGTTCTGGTCAGGCTCGGCTACCCGCCAGTGGTCGTCTTGAAGGAGCAGCGGTCGGCTTACCTGAAAGCGATGCAGCGAGCCGACAAAGGCGACTTCGGTCCGCTGGGGGAGATCCTGGCCCGGGCCATGATCGACAACCTCAACCGCTTCATCATTCCCAGCGTGGCTGGACCGGCCAAGCTCGTGCCGATAGCGGCCTTGGTGGACGGCGAGCTCAGTTTGGTGGCACTGCGCGCCGCAGCCCAACGCGGGCGCCTCGATGCCTTTCAACGCAGCGACGGCCAATGGCTCAGCTCCCGCAAGGCTGTCGACACCTACAAGGAGTCACGCCACCGAGGGGCACGCCCCCTTGGTTGATCAGTCCGCCCGTATCTGAAGCCCTGGCGGCCATCCGGTCAGGCGAGACGACGCCGCACTCTTGGCCAGGAATCGTCTCAGTTCAGCCCCGAGCAGGCGGTTCGCCAGGTCCACTCAGTTGGACGCGGCCTCCCCGGCCACGACGACCGTCGCCCCAACTTCCGCAGCGCGATCCAGCAGCGCTCTGCTGGGCTGCCGCTCGGTCACCAAGGTGGTGTTGGCGGCAAGGTCGCCCACTTCGGCGAACTCCCGCTTGCCGAACTTGGAGGAGTCGGCCAGCAGCAGGGTGTGGCTGGCGCAATCCATCATCGAGCGCATCATGCCGGCCTCCGGCAGGCTGGAGGTCCACACGGTGCCCTCGTCGGTGACGCCGCCGACGCCGATGATCGCCCAGTCGGCATGAATTGCTCGCGGACGCCCAGCGCCGTCGGAAAGCACCACCGGTCCGATGGTGACC
>DMIX01000270.1 GCA_003451975.1 Propionibacteriaceae bacterium | reverse complement strand
GCGCGCAGGGTGGTGACGCCACGCAGGATACCGTCCGGCAGGAGACGAGCAGCGAGACGCACCCACAGTAGCGGATACGGGACGTCCGGCTCCAGCTAAGGCGAATGGCGGGAAGATGAGCAGACGCAACAGATTCTGGAAAACCAACGATTCTGATACGGTTCAGCCGCAGGAACAGGAAGGCCAGACAGCGCCTGTAGCAAGCGAGGAGCGACCCCCTGAAGGGAGTGTAATCACGCTCCATCTGGGCGGCAAGAATCCGTTCAAGTGCTACAACTCGTACCTCATTGTGGGGTCGAAACATGTCCTCGTTGACCCGGGTCCGCCCGGGACTGCGGGTGAGCTGTATCAACAGCTCTCGCGAAATCACATCTCGCTTGGCGATATCGGTCTTATCGTCATCACGCACGGCCACCCCGACCATTTCGGCAGCGCCAGCCAGCTCAAAGAGTGGACACAGGCGCCTCTGGCCGTCCACGAATTGGATGCCGAGTATGTCAATTTCGGTAGTGTGCCCGTCTTGAAACCGGTGACGCGGCTTGGGAGCCTGCTCAAATCGCTGTTCTCCATCAAGTCCGAACCGGTTGAGCCGGACATCATCCTCCACGATGGCGACAAACTGGGGAGGTACGCTGGCCGGGGAAGGGTGATTCTGACGCCTGGCCATACGGCCGGCTCCATCTCGATCCTTATGCCGGATGGTGTGTGCATCGTAGGAGACCTCCTCATGAGAGGGCTGCGTTCGTCCACGCCGTCGGTTCCGTGGTTTGCCGAGGACGCGGCCCAGGCAAGGGACAGCCTGCAGAGACTGGTGAATGCCGGCGCCAAGACCATGCTCGCTGGTCACGGTGGCCCGTTCGATGTTCAGGACCTGGCGCGCAAGTTCTCCTGGCTGGAAGTCGCTGAAGGCGGCGCGGCAGCAGAGGAAGACGAACGAGAAGAGCGAGGAGCCGGAGAATCCAGAGAAAGCCGCGCGGCTGGTCCCGGGGAGGCCGGGGGAGATCGCCCGCATCGCCGCCGACCGCGCCGTCGCCGCCCACAGGGCTTCAATGGACCGTCCGGCGACCAACCCGGCGCTGCGAACCCCAATCACTGAACACACTGGCTGTGCTCGCGGAGTCGAGCGGCGTGAGGGTCATCTCAATCCAGCAGGCGCCCCATGAGCCTCGCGTTCGCCACACCCTGGTCACCGTTGTTGGTGTTGAACAACACGTGCACCTCCGACGCGACGGCAGCACAGCCCCTGATTCGGTCAACCCACGGCGCCAGTTCCTCTTCGTCGTAGTAGTAGTCGAAGCGGTCGCCGGGCGACGCGTTTTTCGTTTCCCACGCCTCTGACTTCCTTCCGTGGAACCTGACGATTGCAGTGTCGGCCGTAACCTCGGCTATGGGCGGAACGCTCGATGCGAACCCCTGGGGTTCGTCCACGCACACGAATGGCAGTTGATGCTGCCTGAGGAATGACAGAGACGCACCGCGATTCTGCTCCGAAAGCCAGCGATTGTTGCGAAACTCGACCGCGACCGTGTGCCGGGCGAGATGCTCTCTGCATGCCAGTATGTGGTCCATCTGCGCCACCCCCGGGTGGAACCATGGAGGGAATTGGAGCAGGACCACTCCGAGCTTGCCGGCGGAATCCAGCGGCAGCAACGCGTCTTCGAAACGGGACCACAAGTGCTGCTGCAACTCTGCCGGCACGTCACGGTAGTACAGGTTCTTCTTCTGCGCGAGGCTGCCGGGGAGCGCACCGCGGATGTCGGCGGGCAGCGACTGCGGCTGGGTCGGATGGCCGGTGAAGAGGCGGAACGCCTTGACATCAAAGATGAAGTCGCCCGGCGTCCGCTCCGCCCAGAGCGTCGCGTTTCGCCGTGACGGCATCGCATAGTAGCTGCTGTCCACCTCCACTATGTCAAACTGGCTCGCGTAGTAGTTCAGCTGCGCCTCGGCCGTCTGCGCCCCTGTAGGGTAGAACGTCCCCGCGCGGATGAGGCTCGGGTCTGTCCAGGAGCAAGTGCCGATGCGTATACGTCCAGGCATGGATGGTGTTACCTTCGGCATTGGGGTGGTGCGCTACTCGACTGTGACCTCAAGCTCGAACAGCCAGATGCCCTTCTCGCCTCCCTCCCATGGGCGGCTGTAGCTGAATGCCACGGTGCAAGCCCCATGCCCGACAGCCTCGAAGGTCCACTGCTCAAGCCCCGCACTGCCGGGCATTGTGACTCCCGGCGGGATGAACTCGCGCGACCGTTCAACGAGCACCGCCGGGGTAGAGACATCGGCGTCCTCCCATGCGAAACCGGTGCTCGGGTTTGTGCACAAGCGCACGACGACGTGTCCTCCATCTTTGACTGACACGCTCCTCGTGATTCTGGCCTGGTCGCCGGCTTCCGCGGAGAACTGTTCGCAGGGGATCTCCACTACGGCGTCACGGGCAGGCTGTGATGAACATGCCGCAGCGAACAGGAGCAGCGGCGCCAGGGCAAGTGGTGTTGTCTTCCACGCCATCGACGGTGTCCTCCTGCCGGGCTTGACCCGGCAATCATGTTCCTTCCAGTCTAGCGCTGCGCACCACGCGGCGCAAGGCGTTGTGTGCGATGCGCCGCTATGGTACTGGCGACGCAGCGGTGCTATCGTTGCTCCTCAATGGGCACGCCTTCGTGTGGCGGAGAACACGAGTCGTTCACGGCGTTGTGGAGGAGAAGGCTCCGACGTGCTCGAGGTGTACTCAGACAGGACGGACCTCTCTCTCTAGCGGTCGCGGTCGCAAGAACGTACGTAGTGGACCGCC
>DMIX01000345.1 GCA_003451975.1 Propionibacteriaceae bacterium | reverse complement strand
GAGGCGCTGCAGGTTGCAGTTGACGACGAAGGTCAGGTTGTCCAGACCCTCGTAGGCGGCCAACTGCAAGGCGCCGCGGCTTTCCACCTCATCCATCTCGCCGTCACCGAGGAAGGCCCACACCCGCTGCTGGGACGTGTCCTTGATACCGCGGTTGGCCAGATACTTGTTGAACTGGGCCTGATAGATGGCGTTAATCGGCCCCAGCCCCATCGACACCGTCGGGAACTCCCAGAAGCTCGGCATCTGATGCGGGTGCGGATAGGACGGCAGCGCCCGTACCTGTCCGTCAACGATGTGGCTCTTCTCCTGGCGGAAGCCGTCCAGATCAATCTCGCTGAGGCGTCCTTCCAGGAAGGCTCGCGAATACATGCCCGGGCTGGCGTGGCCTTGGAAGAAGACCTGATCGCCGCCACCGGGATGGTCCTTGCCGCGGAAGAAGTGGTTGAAGCCCACCTCGTACAGCGTCGAGGCGGAGGCATAGGTGGAGATGTGACCGCCCACACCGACACCGGGACGCTGGGCGCGATGCACCATGATCGCCGCATTCCAGCGCACCAAACGGCGGAAGCGACGCTCCAGATCAACATCGCCGGGATAGGCCGGTTCAACATCGGCCGGAATGGTGTTGACGTAGTCGGTGGCGGTCAGCGCCGGCAGGTCGAGATGCTTGGTGCGCGCCTCTTCCAGCAGCTTGAGCATCACATAGCGTGCGCGGTTCAATCCGTCGGTGTCGACCATAGAGTCCAGGGACGCCAACCACTCCGAGGTTTCCTCGGGGTCGGTGTCGGGCAGGTTCGTCGGCAATCCGTTCGGGATCATCTCGACTGAGTCGCGTCGGGCCACGGTGGAGCCTTTCCGGAGGGGGAACGCAGGTCATTGCGTTTGTCAGACCATACTGATTGTGTCTTAACACAACCCTGCAACCGGCCAAACTCATTCCTCGGCACCGCTGGCATCAGCACTTCCTACCCCTAGGATTCGTATCCATGACGACCTTTGCGGACCTCATTGGTGAGGCCGGCGACGCCGGGCCGACGCTGGCGACAGTGCTGGCGGTGGCGCGCGCGGAGGTCCCCGGAGCCGAGGAGGGCACCAGCTACGGTGTCCCCGCCCTGCTCTACGCCGGCCAGCCTTTGTTGGGCCTCGCTCGCAATGCCAAAGGTTTCGCCCTATACCCCTTCAGCGGTGCCATCCTCGCCGAACTCGGCGCCGACCTGTCGGCATTCCGGGTGTCCAAAGGCTCCCTCGGCTTCGATCACGGCCAGCAGATCCCCTCCGAGCTCATCATCGCGATGGTCCGCGCACGACGAGCCGAGATCGACGAGAAGCACTCATGAATTCCCCCGAACTCAGTACCGAACAGCCGTGGTGGCCCAGTCCCGAAGCACGACAGACCATCGCCGCGCGACTATCGGATGCCGCAGCCGAACTGACCACAGCAGCCATGGCCCGGATCGCCGAGCAGCACCCCTGGTTCAGCGGTCTGGAAGCCGAACACCGCTCCTGGGTCACCGTCGTGGCCCGCTCGGGTATCGACGGATTCATCCACTGGTTCGGCTCGGGAGGACAGGGAGATCCCGGCGCCCTCTTCGCCGCGGCGCCGCGGGCTCTGACCCGGCGCGTCAGTCTGAACCAGACCGTGGACCTGGTACTCACCACCATCGAGACCGTCGAAGGCCAGATCGCCGACCTGCCTGAGGAACAACAGCTTCCGCTGCGGGTCGGCATTCTGCGCTACTCCCGCGAAGTGGCCTTTGCCGCAGCGCGGGTCTATGCCCGTGCCGCCGAGATCCGCGGGGCTTGGGACGCCCGGCTGGAAGCCATGGTCGTCGACGCCATCGTGCGCGGCGACGCCGACGAATCGGTGGTCTCGCGCGCTTCGACCCTGGGATGGGTGTCCCCCAGCCCCGGGGTCTGCGTCGTCATCGGTTCGGTGCCGGAGGATCCTGGCTCAGCAGTCGAGTCGATCCGAGCCGCCGCCTCCGGCCGCGGAATGGATCTGCTCGCCGCACCACAGGGTGAGCGTCTGGTCCTGGTGATCGGCACGAGCTGCACCACCGCCGAAGAACTAGTCACCCAAGTCACCGAGTTCGCCGATGAGTTCGGCGAAGGCCAGGTGGTGGTCGGCCCGATCGTCGCCAGCCTCATGGACGCCTCACGCAGCGCCCGTGCGGCCATGTCTGGACTGCGCGCCGTGCGCGCCTGGCCGGAAGCACCCCGCACGATCGCTGCCGAGCGGCTACTCCCGGAGCGGGCGCTGGCCGGGGATGGGCACGCCCGTCGTGCCCTAGCCTTGGAACTGTTCCAGCCATTGGTCGCAGCTGGAGGTGACCTGGTTCCGACCCTGACGGCCTACTTCGCCAATTCGGGGTCCATCGAAGCGACAGCCCGGGAACTGTTCGTGCACGCCAATACGGTGCGCTACCGGTTGCGCCGCGTCGTCGAGGTGACCGGGTATTCACCAACGGACTCTCGCGACGCCTATGCGTTGCGCCTGGCGCTCACGCTCGGGCGCCTCCTAACCTGACGAAAGTAACAACAAGCCCCCCGGGATGACCGCCCACAGTCCAGGCCTTTTGTAGGTTTCCCACAAACTACGACTACTGATTTTCGTCGCGTCCGACGCCACGTACCGCCCCGAAATTCGACAGGGTTGAGCCGTGCTCGCAATCGTTGCGCCCGGTCAGGGTGCCCAAACCCCTGGCTTCCTCGCTCCGTGGTTGACCGAGTCTCGCTTCGCAGATCGCCTCAACTGGCTATCCACGGTTGCCGAACTCGATCTCACCCACTTCGGGACACAAGCCGATGCCGAGACCATTCGCGATACCGCTATCGCCCAACCCCTTCTGGTAGCGGCCGGCCTGCTGACTGCTTTGGAACTGTTTCCGCATCCTGCCGACGGCTTCCAGCGAACCGGCGTGGTCGCCGGCCATAGTGTCGGCGAAATCACTGCTGCCGCCGCTGTCGGCGTCCTCAGCGCCGAGCAGGCCATGGTCCTGGTGCGCGAGCGTGGACGCCAGATGGCCGCAGCCAGCGCCGCGCAACCCACCTCGATGATGGCCATCGTGGGCGGCGACACCGCCGAGGTTCTCGCCGCGATCGAGGCACAGGGCCTCACGGCGGCCAACAACAACGGCAGCGGCCAGATCGTGGCCGCCGGCACCGTTGCGCAACTCGCCGGGCTGCAAGCCAATCCACCTGCTCGCGCCCGATTGATCCAGCTTTCCGTCGCCGGCGCCTTCCACACCGTGCACATGGAGCCGGCCGTGGCCCACCTGGACCGACTGGCTCGCGCCATCACCACCCAGGATCCGCGCACCCGCCTGTTGTCCAACGCTGACGGCCAGGTCGTCCAATCCGGCAGCGAGTACCTCAAGCGTCTGGTGAA
>DMIX01000165.1 GCA_003451975.1 Propionibacteriaceae bacterium | reverse complement strand
CCATCAGCTGATCGTCTTCTCCGTCGAAGACGACTACACGTTCGGCATTCTCCAGTCTCGCCTGCACGCCATCTGGGCGCTTCGGAAGGGGTCTCGGCTGGAGACGCGACCCCGGTACACCTCGACTACCATCTTTGAGACGTTCTCCTTCCCCGAGGCCACGCAGGCCCAGCGGGGGGCCGTCGCCGCGATCGCCCACGAGTTGGAGGCGACCCGATGCCGCTGGCTGAACCCGCCGGAGTGGACGCGGGAGGACACGACCACGTTCGCCGCCAGTGTCGATGGACCGTGGCGCCACATCGTGGAAGCACCGAACTTCGACGGCATCGGGACCGTGCGATACGTGCGGCTCCTGCCGGTGGATGCCGGCGCCGCGCGGGCGCTGGCGAGTCGCACGCTGACCGCACTCTACAACGAGCGGCCGACCTGGCTGCGCGACCTTCACGCGGCGCTCGACACCGCGGTTCTTGCCGCCTACGGTCTCCCGGCCGACGCGACCGAGCAGCAGGTTCTGGCCCACCTGCTCGCGCTCAACCTGGAAGGCCGAGCATGACGGCCTCGGCCAGTGAGCACGGAAGTACGCTCGCCATCGAAAGGGAGATCGCAGGCAACTCGCAGAAGCGAGACGTGTGGATGAGATGTCAGCTCCAGCTCGAACTGAGCGAGACCCGAACACTCGAACCGGACGAGGCCCCGATCTGATCCGTCGCCGCCCGCTCCACCGAGGTGGGCGAGCCTCCACCGATGGGGACATCCTCCCGGAGCGGTGCAGTAAGGGAGGGCCCGATGGCGGTTTCGGTCCGCGGCAGCGTTGACGGAAAGGCCTGCTCACGGTGCCGGATCTGGAGACCCCTGGCCGACTACTCCCCGGACTAAACGCATCCGCCCTCTCAAGGAGGGAGGCACATCGCACAAGGCAAGCGAGCTGGGCGTGAGGAGACGATGAACCAGAAGACGCCGGCCGATCTTCTATTCGAGGAGTACCTTGTTGACGCCGGACTGACCGGTTTTCGTTACGACGAGCCGCTGCGAGGCAGCCTGAAAGTGCCAGACTACCAAGTGCTGTGGCACTCACAGCCGCACCTGTTCGAGGTCAAGGGCTTTGACCGAAAGCTAGAGCCGGGGTTTGGNNACCGCCGATTAGAAAGAAGATCACGAAGGCGGTCGAGAAGTTCAAGGACCTCGAAGCCTACCCTTGCAGCCTCGTACTCCACTATGCCGGCCCGGGCCTGATACTCCTGGAACCGTACATTATCCTGGGCGCCATGCTGGGTAAGTTGGCCTTCGAGATCCCGATCGCTCGCGACGGATCCGGCCTCGACGACGGTCCGGTTCGAAACGTGTTCACGACCGGCGGCAGGATGCTGAATTACGCCAAGGACGGGCTGCCCGTTGAGTCCCAGAACACGACGATCAGCGCGATCATCGTGGTTGAACGCTATCCTCTCGGGGAGAACAGATTCTCACAGTATTACGACGGCCTGGAGAACACTGCGGGACGCAAGCTGAGCATCGAGGAGTGCTACGCCGAGGTCGTGCGCTGCCGGGGAACGGATCTCGACGTGTCCTTGACCACCGTACGCTGCGTTGTCCACGAAAACCCGTTCGCACGAATGCCCCTGCCTCGGGACCTCTTCGTGGGCCCGTACGACGAACGGTACGGCTCAAAGGGCGAGGGTTGGATTCGCCGCGTGTTCGCAGGAGTCGAGGTCGCGAAGTTCGATGTTGCGGAGACCTAAGAGTGAGCTTTTCATGACTCCCGCCCAAGGAGCCGAAGCGCAGAGGCTGGCGCGGGAGTGGACCGACGCCTTCGAATGCCGACAGGAGGAGTAGTGGTCACATGAGCCAGAATGTCCCCGTGGATCGCGCACGAGTGCAAAAGCAGATGCGTCTCTGGCAGGACTGCGTTCTCGATCTGACGAAGTCAAACGCACTCATCGGCCTCAATCGGTCACGGGTTACGAAGCTCCGCATCATCTCGCCCGCGACCTCGGCATTATTCAAGCGCGTGGTGATCGACGAGGCGGGTCTTCGCCTGCCGCTTGTCCGCAGGCGTCCTCAGCCGGCTGCGCAAGAACGGCTCTTTGAGGGCGAGGTTGATGTCGAGTTCGCCGTGGAGCCGGGCGATGTCACGTTCGACAGCAAGCCAGCGGATCTAATACGTAGTCTCAGGCGGATTCATGACAATGCGAGAACGACGGTCGAAGAACGTGGTGTGACGACTCTGCACCTGACCTTTGGCGCATTGCGGTGGCGTGATGATCTATTTGGGGAGTCCGTCAGCCCGCTCTGGATGGTGCCGTGTGAGCTTGAGTCGAAGGGGCCAAACGCGCCGCTCCGACTCGCTGTTGCTGACGAGGAGGCGCAGCTGAACCCGGCTCTTGAGTACTGTCTTCGTGAGCGGCACAAGCTCCGCCTGCCGGAGCTGCCTGAGGAGCCCGATGAAGAATCCCTTGCACGTTTGCTTCGTGACGTTCGCGAACTGGTTCGACAACAACATTGGGACGTAACCGACGAAACCTGGCTGAGCACATTCTCCTTCGAATCCCTGGTCATCTATAGGGACCTGCAGATTCTTGGCGAATCAGCGTGTGACCATCCAGTCGTGGCCGCGCTCGCGCGCGCGATCCCGGCGGTCGGCGCCTCGGAAGCCGTGTTCGATGACTTGGACGTGGCGCCTACGCCCGGCGTCGTTCCGATCCCGGTTTTGCCAACGGATTCGAGCCAGATTGAAGCGTTGACGGTTGCAGCGGCCGGGCGCCACGTGGTCGTTCACGGTCCCCCAGGTACTGGCAAGAGCCAGACGATCGCGAACCTGATCGCTGACGCTCTGTCCAAGTGCAAGACGGTGCTGTTTGTGAGCGCAAAGATGGCGGCGCTCAACGTGGTGTATGACCGACTCAAGAGCTTAGGACTCCAGCGTTTCTGTCTCGAGGCGCATAGCGCGAAGGTTGGGAAGCAAAAGGTCATTGACGAACTTCGTCGGACGCTCGCTCTGGACGGCCCTCATGAGGCGGCTGAGCTGGAACGAGAACTGGAGGCGCTGCTGGGCGTTCGCGACCAGCTCAACGGGTACGCTCGAGATTTGCACAAGAGAATCGATCCCCTTGGTGTCTCTGTCTTCAAGGCCAACGGTCGCCTCGCTCAGCTGCATTCGGTGCCGGACGTACGTGGCTCCCTTCCTTGGGGGGACGCCTTGGCGGCCTCACGGGACGAGGCGGACAGCTGCCAACGCCTTCTTGAGGAACTGGCCACGAACGCGGACGTGTTTGACAGGCGGGACAGCCACCCGTGGCGCGGGTTCAAGGCGGGGCGGTTCGGTGTCACTGAACAGGAAGCCATTGAGACGAGCCTCCGCTCTATAGTCGACATCTGTCGACCTATCGAGGCCGCCGGGGTCCACCTTGAGACTGCCGTAGTAGGTGCGTCCCATCTGTCGTTGCGTCAATGGGAACTGCTTCGCACACCTCTTACGGTCCTGCTAACCATTCGGGAACTGCCAGAGGGCTGGTCTGGGCAATCGGTTTCGGAGCTTGATCAGGCCAGCTCGCTGTTCCGTGATGCGAGCCGCAAACAGACAGAGCTAGATGGCCTATTCTTGACACTTCGCGACCTGGCCGTAAGGCCGCCGGAAGAGCTGGTGCCGCTGCTCGCAGGTGCGCGCGCTCGGTTCGCCTCATGGGATGCGTTGCTGCGACCCAGTTACTGGCGCTGGCGTCGCGAAGCACGGCAGGCACTTGGTAGCCGTGTCCACTTCAGTCGACGCCAATGCCAAGCCGTCCTGGAGATGGCTGTTCGCGCAGTCGAGCTCAAGGGATGGTTGGGCGCCAATCAGTCAAGAATTGCGCGGTATCTGCAAGCGGCAGGGCCTGTGTCACCGGAGGCACTTGCCAGTGTTGCCGAAGCCCTAGGTGTTGCTGCCGTTTGGCGCCGCGGCCTGGAAGCCGCAGGCTGCGAGCCGGCGACCTTCACGAGCATCGGGACTGAGTTGCCAAAGGCCATAGCCGATCTTCTCACCGCACTGCCATTGTCCGACACTGTCTCTAGTTCTGCATTTCGACATCTCGATGAGCAGTGGCCACAAGGGTTCGTGGGAAACGCTGGCGCCGCGACGACGTCGATGCCGCTCGTTCGTAATCGTGCTGAATCGCTTCTTGACTCATTGGCCAGTGCACACGAGTGGATTCGGCTTCAGCGAATTGTCGACCGGTGTGCGGCACTCGGACTGACGCCGTTTGTTGAGTCCCTAGGAACGGTAAGTGCTCTTCTAGCGCCTTTGGCGTTCGAGAAGCGCCTCCTCCGACTGTGGGTCAGCGCGGCGCTAGAGCACGAGCCTGGGCTTGTTGATTTCGGCGCGGACAAGGGGAGCAATCTCCTTGAGAAGTTTCGGTCGTTGGATGAGCGTGTCCGTCAGCTTGCTATCGTCCGAGCGCAGCTGCGCGCCTCTCTTGCCACGGCACGCGTCGCGGCCGCACAGAACGACGTACCTCACAGCGAAATCAGCATTCTGCGGTACGAACTGCAAAAGAGGAAACGGATCAAGCCCCTTCGTAGGCTATTTGCGGAGATTCCACATGTTCTGCAGGCGCTCAAGCCGTGTCTGCTCATGAGTCCGATCTCCGTTTCCACGTATCTCAATGCCAAGACTCTGCAGTTCGACCTGGTTGTGTTTGATGAGGCGTCACAGCTCCGGTCCGCAGAGGCGGTGCCCGCGATCCTCCGCGCAAAGCAGGTCGTGGTCGCCGGCGATTCACACCAGCTCCCACCTACATCGTTTTTCGAGACGTCGCTAATCCGGGACGAGGACGAGGATGAGGAAGAAATAGATGCTGGCCAAACGCCTCTCGAGTCGCTGCTCGACGACTGCGTGGCGATCGTGCCGGTGTTTCGAGAGACACACCTACAGTGGCATTACCGCAGCCGTGACGAACGCTTGATCAAGTTCTCAAACCACGCTTTCTACGAGAATCGTCTCATTACATTCCCCGCAGCAGCGCCCGCGAATGAGGGTCAAGGCGTTCGGTTCGTGTATGTACCTGATGGCGTTTACGATCGGGGTCGAAGCCGAACGAACCGGCGTGAAGCGCGAGTAGTCGCCCGGTTGGCTGTCGAGCACTTCGAGCGATTTCCCGACCGTTCGCTAGGCATCGTGGCGCTGAGTCTAAGTCAACGCGAGGCGATTGAAGACGCCATCGATGAAGAACTGGCAGGCCGCCCTGATCTCGTGCCGTTGTTCGATCAAGGACGTCGGGAACCGGTCTTCATCAAGTCGCTTGAGAATGTCCAAGGCGATGAACGCGACACCATGCTGATCAGTGTTGGGTACGGACACGACGAACGTGGCGCTCTAACCATGAATTTCGGTCCCATCAACGCTGATGGAGGATGGCGTCGACTGAACGTCTTGGTAACTCGCGCGAAATGGCAGTGCATCCTAGTGTCGAGCATTCGAGCCCAGGAACTCGGAGCGATTAACCCGAACAACCTGGGTGCTGTATCACTTCGGAGCTTTCTGGAGTTCAGTGCCCGCGGAGGTGAATTGCCCGCCGACGGGGCCACGCGAAGCGAGGGCGAGACAGACGACTTTGAGGATGCCGTTCGTGCGGCACTTCTTGATCGGGGCTTCGCGGTGGATGCCCAGGTTGGCGCAAGCCGGTACAGGATTGACTTGGCGGTGCGGCATCGACGAGAGTCGAATCGCTACTCACTCGGAATCGAGTGCGATGGGGCGAGCTACCACAGCTCACGGACCGCGCGCGACCGCGACTTGCTTCGCCAGCAGGTATTGCGACAGATGGGTTGGCGGATTCACCGAGTCTGGTCGACGGAATGGTTCTATGAGCGCGAGCGCGCGCTAGCAGGGATCATCCGCAGCATCGAGCAAGCAGAAATGGCGTCCCCCGAGCAGCCAATCTGGGCGCCCTCTTCGCAAGCCACCCAGCAGGAGCCTAAAGCTGGAACTGCGACGGGAACGCCTACGACGGGGACGCCTATGCCGGCCGAGTCCGTTGGACGCAGTTATCAACCAGGCGTGCCGTACCGGCTGTATGAGCCGCCCCAGCAGTTGGCTCGTGACCATCTCCTTCTACCTGAGCACACGAGTACGCTGGCCCGCACAATCGCGGAACTGGTTGCTCTCGAGGGCCCGATTCACCATGAGGTCCTGATTACACGGCTGAAGGAGCTGCACCGTGTTGCGCGCGCCAAGTCGAACGTTCAGGCGAACATCAGGCGGGGGCTCGAGTTGGCCCTTCGTTGGCAGTCTATCGAGCACACGCCACGATCACCGTTCTACCGCGGCACGGGCGCGGCGCCTGACCGGTTCAGGTTGCCAACCGAGGCCATCACACGCGGGATCGATTTGATAGCGCCCGAAGAACTTGCCCTCGCTGTACTGTACCTCGTAGATGACCAATTCGGACTCGCCGAAGAAGCAACACCCTCCGGGGTGGCGCGTCTTTTCGGGGTTGAGCGCCTGCGGGCCGAAGCGGCGGACCTGATCCGCAGCGTGATAAGCGACCTTGTGACCGCAGGAAAGCTCCGCAGGAGCGGGACGCAACTGTACTTGGGTTAGAAGTGCATGTGGAAGGCCCACCCTGACAATGAGCAATTCCGCTGGTTCTGAACGCCAGGGCGTTACGCAAGGGCGTCACGACCAGGCCGGCTCGGCGCCTGTCGTAGGCGGCCCATGTCTGGCTCATCGGGGCCGCGTTCGAGCACTATCTTGACCCCCGCCCACTTTGTCCGAAGGTACTCTGCGACCAGCCGCCGGTGGCAATGGTCGGCCTTGTGCTGGCGCGCGATAAGCTGCCGGCGTGTTCCAACAGAGGCTGGGGGGCAAGACGGACAGAGTAATGCTCCTCCGCGTTGTACGTCGTGTCAACATGGTTCGGATTCTGGACGACGTGCCTGGCAGAGGACGCCTCGGCGGTTGGTTCCTCGTCCAGAACTGGGCCGACGTCTCTGCCCTGGCGAACAGGACATCGGCAGCTGGCGGGGTCGCTCCCAGATCCAAGCTCCGGCACGTCGGATCCGCCCGTCAGGCCGTCACGGGGCGCAGCCGGCGTCGAGGTGAGGCGTCGGCGGGCCAGCACGGTCAGTGCCGACGATGTGCCGATGCCGCTCGAGCCGCCGGCCTGGTCTGCTGACGCTGCCAGGGAGGCTCTGGCGCGCCGAGATCGGCGGGGGGCAAACCGCCCTGAGATCTCGGCCTCGTTTTCGCCGGCTAGCGTGGCTCCCGAACCGCGCCTCTCTTGGGAGCCAGCCGGCGACACGACGACAAGGCAGGGCGCTGCGGCGGGTATCCGTCGGGCGTTCTGCGTCATGTACGGCAGCATCGGTGTCGCCGAGTCCAAAATGGAATAGTCCATCGTGCGCTTCAGGGACGCGCGGTCTTTTCCGTTCGTGCAGCTCGCCGCATACTACCTCGACGGCAAGCCGGTCGAATGGGTGGCCGTGACGCAGTCGCGGCGACTCATCTTCCCGCCGATGGGCACACCTCTCGACCTCGGCGAGGAAGACTTCGGCCACACCTGACATACTGAGGTCCCACACGGCGTTCACCCTGGGAGGAGGGGGGTATGAAGCCGCGCGCGCGGACGGCAGTATCAAGATTCGCGCTTCCGCCTCGGAGGCCCTTCCTTCTTCGGCTCCCTGTTCACGGCCGTTCTGAGTGATGTGCTCTCATCGATCCCGTTGCCGTCGTTGGCAATTGGCGCCAGCGCCAATAACTGGCCAGGACGGGTTTATGCCGTCGGCGCCAATCCACCGGGTCGACGGGCTGCCAACCCTCCGATCTCGAGCCCGCACAATCGCTTGCGACCGTTTTCGCCGGGGCGTATAGTGCGCGTCATCGGGGGGCGACGGTCGGAGAATCCGAGTGCCGGCGCGTATGTCCACCGGAGTTTCAGCTCGATCCCTCTAAAGGAAGTTAGCCCGACACGGACCGTGAATGCCAACAGCGTAGATGGGGCCACGCAGCTTGTGTATGGATACCGGGTGAAGACGGGAGAATGCAGTGCACAGTTCACATGACGCAGCTGACGCCGGTATTCGGGCTCGGGTGAAGGAGTACGCTGCCGCGTACAACCGGGGCGATGCGGCGGCAGTTGCCGGGATCTACGCGGTGGACGGTACCCACACGTACGCGCTGGGCTTCACGCACCGGAGCCGCGCTGAGATCGAGGCTGGTCTGCAGGACATGTTCGGGGGGCCGCTCAAGGGTACGCAGATGCAGATCACGCCCGAGCACATCCGGGTCATCAGCGACGGCGTCGCGATTGAGGAGGCGAGCTTCGTTCTGACTGGGCTCAGGACTCCAGCTGGGGTGGAGATGGACGCGGTGAGAGGCTTGTGCCTCGGGGTGTACCAGAAGCACGGAGACCAGTGGTTCGCGGCTGCTGTGCAGTGCCTTGTGCCACCCTCTGCACCGGGCAAGTGACCTTCCATGGTGAACGGCCGGGAAGATGGGTGGCGAGCTAACCAGCGGCTGCACCCGACGGCCGCGGGTCGGCCGCGATCATTAGAACAAGAGGACGAGGCTGTACCGTGACTGCCTGGGCTTGCTCGGGGTGCTGCGGCCGGCATCGGTGGGGCGCCCCGCGTCATCTACACCATTGTCATGGTCGACGAGGTACTCTGCCCGCCGCGGGGCGCGGACAGAACGAGAAGCCCGCCGCGCCGACACTCGGGACCAGTCTCCGGTAACGTCAGGAATAGGCAGGGGCGTGGGAAAGGCGAAAGAAACGATGAGCGACGCCGTTCGGCCCGTTGCCAGTGATTCGCCGTATACTGAGGTTGCCATGTTCGACGAGGAGTTCCAGTTCTTCATTGCACATCAGGACGAGCTGGTTGCGAAGCACAAGGGCCAGTTTCTAGTCCTCCAGGGCTCCCGCGTGATCGACGTGCGCCCGACGCTACTCGAGGCGTACCTCGAGGGCAATCGCCGATTCGCCCCGGGCACGTTCATGCTGCAGCGGTGTGAACCGGGCCCGGAGGCATACACCGTGACGCTGAGCACTTGGGGGCTGTTCTCGCAGGCGACCACCGCATGAGTCCGATGCCGTCGTTTCATGCACTCACCACAACCGCGCCTGGCCGCGCCAATCGAATCACTACGCACGTCCAGCTGGGCGCCCCGTTCGATCCGCAGCACCCGCCCAATCCCATGCCGCCACTGCTTGACGTGGGGGCGCTCTGGGATACGGGATCCACTCACAGCGTTGTCACGCCATCGACCGTCCTCGCCCTGAACATCCCGCCGACGGGCGTTGTCACCATGAGCCACGCTGGCGGCACACGGGTCGCCAAGACCTTCGTGGTGAGCATCATGCTACCCAACCAGGTTGGCATCGCGGCGGTACAAGTGAGCGAATGCGCGGAGGATGTGGGGCAGTTCGGAGCGATCATCGGCATGGACATCATCACGATGGGTGATTTTGCCATCACGAACGCCCAGGGCAAGACCTGTATGACGTTCCGGATTCCGTCCGTGGAGACCATCGACTTCGTGAAGCAGGCGAACAGCCTGGTATATGCCGGCGTCGGACGCAACGACCCGTGCCCATGCGGGAGCGGCCAGAAGTTCAAGAAGTGCCACGGGAAGTGAGCTAGCTAGCCCAGGGCCGACATCGCGAAATCGGATGGGGCGCCGGGCGTGGTGTCTTGTCCGGCACCCTTATCATGTACGGGGCTCACGAGGCCCGCGGCGCTGGTCAGGATGACGTAGGCGGCGACAACGAGGGGCACGATGATCGACGCGTTGTCGGCGGGGATGAGGGCACCTTGGATCAGGGGCGATTGTGCTTGAGGCGACTGTCCCATTCCTGTCCCATTCGCCGGGGAATGGGGCGTATTCCTCGTAACTGTCGTAAAGGCGAAAGGCGCGGGATTCCGGAAGGATTCCGCTGAGTCGTTGTCGCGGCACGGCCGGCGAAGGTACGCGGATCGGGTCTGCAAAACGTCCATTCTCCGGTTCAACTCCGGACGGCGCCTCCAATTCCTTAGCATAAACGCGAATTCGAACCGGGCGACAATGGACGCGCGGGGCTAACCGTAGCCAAACCGTAGCTTCCGGGTCAGATTGATGGCTGGACTGCCCTGAGTGCCCTGATGCGAGTGGCGACCTTGTCCCGGAGGTCCGCCGGGTCGCACCAGAGCAGGTGCGGGTACTGCCTCGTATCGAAGTGCTGCGCGAGGTTTGCTGCATCATCCTGTCGGCACGTGAAAACGACGGTCCTGCCTAGCGCGAGCGCAAATCCTGCTTCGAAGAACACGCCCGTACGAAACCCAGTGAAGTCGGCGACGATAATTTCGGCGGCGCGTATTTCGGCGAGGATCTGGTCGCAGATCTTTCCGGCAAACTCGAGCCTGTCAACGCGCCTCGGATCGAGACCGCAGTCCTCGATTCCCTTCCTGATTCCGTCGTCGAAAGCGGGGTCCATTGACCGGTCAAACCACATCGCAACGAAGACTCGCCCCGGAACTCCGCCCGCGACCGGTTCCAGCCTCTCCCACCCGGCAACCGTGACGGTCGCACCAGACAGCCCGTCCTGAGTCCGTGTCCCTTCAATAAGGCCTCGGTCTAATAGATGCCTCAGCAGAAACCGTACTTCAGTAACGTCCGCCGCGCCAATCCTTGGTACGAAGAGAGGCAAGTTCGCATCCGGAATCGAAAAGCGCTGACCAGGCGTCGCCATACCGCCGACTGCTTCGAGAAGCCGCATTACCTTCGCGGCCATCGAGAATCGTGGGGGGGCTGCTGCCAGTCCTTCCCAATTCTCGAAGGTGACATAGGGTTCCGTGGGTGCGTGACGGATAGCAGTGGATAGGTTGGTCAATAGCGCCCGCCTGTCTTCCAACCGTCCCGCATTTCTCTCCGTCCACAGCCATTGATTGAGACTGCCTGAAATGACGAACGGTCCGCAGGCGGGACACGTGACGTTCTTCTTGTTGTCGAACCAGTCACTGTCGACCGGGGTCCATTGGCACACCGGGCAGGTTGCTCGTTGGGCGTTGTCGCTGTCCATTGAATGCGACTCCTTCCGATCGCAGCGGTTAGGTCCGCGCCGCTACAACACGCGACGCATCGAGCCGGCGGGCAGCATCGCGCAAGTCCCCCTCGCTGACGATATTGCACCGCTCGAACACCGAGCGGGTCATGTGCCCGGTAAGCTGCATGGCCACGCGCTCCGGAGTTGCTCCGCCACAAGGCCAGGAACAACCGTTCGCCGCCGCCGAAACCCTTGAGCGCGGCAGAGAGACAACGGCGGGGCGTCCCTGGGTCATGACGATGTCTAGAGCCGCCTCCAACTCCTAGTTGGGATCCTCGGGCAGTTCAGATCAGGCGGGAGCAGTTGCCCAATGAGCACGGGACTGAGCTCTGTCGTGTTGAGCCACTCGGCAGGCTCGTCCTACGGCGAGGCGCTGCCGCTGGGTTGGGCCTGCAG